>NZ_VXKH01000071.1 GCF_008693065.1 Corynebacterium tuscaniense
GTGCGGCGGGGGCACCGGGCCGGCCCGGTGCCGAAGCCGGGGGTGGAGCGACGACGCGACCGCCGGCCTGCCACTGGCCCCAGTCGGCGGTGTAAACATTGTTCACGTCGCACTGCACGCCATCGATGGTGACCTGCCAGCCGGCCTTCTGGTGAATGTTGGCGCGCGGGTGTAGCTTGCCACCGGAACCCCAGTCATGCTGCCAGTAGTATGAGCCGATGCCATCCTGGACGCACCACTGGATAGTGTTCCAGTTGCCGTACACGCCGGTGAGGAGGCCGGCTGCTGCGAGACGCTCGTGGAAGGCGCGCAGGTACGGGCGGATCTGGTTTTCGTACTGGGCGCGCGTGGGGTTGTCATCAATAGCCACGTAGATTGGCTTGCCGTTCGGTCCGCCTGCTGCGCGGTGCAGGTTAATCGCCTGTGGGGCGTGGACGGTGGCACCGGCTGCGCCGGCGAGCCAGTCGGCGGTTCCCGCACGGCCGAACTGGTAAACGGATGCGGTGAAGAGGCCGCTACCAGCGAAGTCTTGTGTTTCTTTGAGTCCAACGGGTTTGCCCAGCATCCATGCCGCGCCTGGGCGACGCTGGGAGACATAGCGCACGGCGCCCATGTGTCCGGCTGACTTGACGGCGCGGGCGGAGGGTACGCCGGCGGAGTAATCGAGCACAGTACCAATGGGGCGCCCTTGTGCGATGGCGTTGGGGAGGTGGGATACGCCGACGAGTCCGGCAGTGCCTAGCACGGTGGCCAGGGTGGCATTGCCAAGGAAAGAGCGGCGGGAGATGCTGGTGGAACCGGGACGGTTCGATTTAAGAGAGTTATTCACAGCAGAAACAATAGCACCATTTATAACAAAATATAACAATGGTCACTTCTGAAAGTGATGGTGAAAAGGTTGCCGTGAAGTATGCCTGTCTTTGCCAGTCTGGATGTTAAGGGCTACGGTTCAAGTTATGAATACTTTTTTCACTGGTGAACAGTCCCCAGGTCTTATCGACTGGAGCAATATGCCGACCTACAACACAATCATGGCCCTGGCCGTCGGCGCTGGCCTTATCGCCGTGGCCATGTTCTTCCGCGATTTTCGCAACGGAAAGCTCGAGGGGGTAGAGGGCTACGCATTGACCTTCGGCGCGCTGGCCCTCATTCTTTTCCCGACTGGCCTGCACATGTCCCTGACCTGGCCACTGGCGCCAGACTTCGCTTTTGACAACATTGTCTTTGGTGAAACGTCGCTGGGTTTCAGTGTGCTCCTGGGCGCTGCGGCCTTCTTCCTGTGGAACAAGCGCGAGTACTACGCGGTTGGCTCTGAGGCGAGCTTCCACGGCACGATGAAGACGCTGCGCCCAGCCACGATCTTCATCGCTGGCCTTGGTCTTGCCCTGTTTGGTATCGCGTTGGCTGGCGTTGTGTACACATTGTTTGCTGCCCCGGCTGAGGAACCGATCTCCGGTGCATTCGCAGACTGGCCGATGATGGAGGCAAGCTTCCTTGGTGTGCTGTTCACCATGGTTGGTCTTGGCGCTGTGCTGCTTCCATTCGCTGTTCGTAGCACGAACGAGGACACCATTTCGGGCCTGTTCAAGACTATCGAGTGGCTGTGGCTCATTTCGGGTGCGATCTGGCTGCTGTTCGGTGCCATGAACTTCTACACCCACATCGGTCTCATCGTGAACACGATGTAAACCACGCGGACTTTCATCCCCGCGTCGCCTCCCGGAAGCGGGAGGGGGTGTGGGGATTTTTGGTGGGTGGCGGGGAGCGTCGATAAGCAATATGCTTTCCATTATGGAAAGTAAGCAGATCGATCCGAGCGCTGCACGTGACGCGCTTGAGGCGGTCCGTGAAGTCGAGGCACACGCCGCCAAAGTGCCCATCCCGTGGCCGATGATCGTGGCTGTTGGTCTTGTATTCGGCCTTGGCATCGGCCTCATGCTGGCGGGCCAGGTGTGGGGGCTGCTGGTCCTTCTTGCATCGCTGTTTCTCATGATGGTCCTTGAGTTCAGCGGCAAAAAGGCCGTGCGCACAGCCATGAAGCAGGACGTGCAGCCAGATGAGGGGGCGTGGAGCTGGAAGCGGTTCTTCACATTCATGGTGCTGTACGCGGCGGCGTACATCGGAATGCAGGTCTTCGCGGACCGCTACCCGGACGGCAATCTGATCGTCGGGGTCACTGTGGGAGTTCTTGCCGCCGCTGTGATGATCGCGGGCTACGGCCTGACGTGGAGGAAATACCATTGATCGACCCGGTTATTCATCCGCTCAACCGCCTGAAGATCTGCGCAGCCCTGCGCGCTGCCGGTGCGACGGAGGGGGACGTTCGCTGCGAGATGCGCTTTGCGCGGCTGCGGGAGATCACGGAGCTCTCCGATGCCACGCTGTCGAAGCAGCTTTCGGCCCTCGAGGAGCACGGCTACATCACCCGTTTCCGCGAGTACGGGTCCAGTCGCGCGAAGGACACCGTGTGGGTCACGCTCACGCGCGCGGGGGAGCAGGCCCTCGAAGGTCACCTCGAAGCACTCAAGCGCTACGCTGAGCCGCATGACTCGCCTGACCCGAACACCCGCTGAGCTTCAGCAATTGCTTATCGGCGCCCCCGGCGTCTCCCTCGTGCCCACCATGGGTGCCCTGCACAGTGGTCACATTTCGCTCGTCCGTGAGGCTAAGAAGTTGGGCAATCCGGTCGTGGTGAGCATCTTTGTCAACCCGCTCCAGTTCGCGCCGGGCGAGGACCTGGATGCGTACCCGCGCACCTTCGACGAGGACCTGGCCAAGCTCGAGGCCGAAGGCGTGGACGCCGTCTTCGCGCCGAGCGTATCCACGATGTACCCCCACGGCCCCCGCACCACCATCCACCCCGGGCCTTTGGGTTCTGTCCTCGAGGGCAAGACCCGTCCCACTCACTTCGCGGGCGTGCTCACCGTGGTGGCCAAACTGTTCTGCCTCACCGGCGCTACCGACGCGTTCTTCGGAGAGAAGGATTACCAGCAGCTCGCGCTCATTCGGCAGATGGTGGAGGACCTGCACCTGCCCGTGCGCGTGCACGGCTGCCCGATTGTCCGCGAGGAGAGTGGCTTGGCGCTTTCTTCCCGCAACCGCTACCTCAGCGAGGAAGAGCGCGAGGCTGCCCTCGTGTTGTCCCGCGCGCTGGCTACCGGTTCGTACGAGGAGGCGAGCTTGCTTCTCGACGCCGCCCCCAATGTCGCCCTCGACTACCTCGCCGTGACCACCCCGGAGCTTGGTGAACTCCCCGCCGACTACCGCGGTCCCGCCCGCCTGCTCGTTGCGGCGAAGGTGGGGGAGACCCGGCTCATCGACAACGTTGCGATAGAAATCTAGCTAGAAGGAGTGCTCTTCCGCGGGGAATTCTCCCTCGTGGACAGCGCGCTTGTACTCTGCAGCAGCCTTGCCCAGAGCCTCGCCCACGGCGCCGAACTTACGAACGAAACGCGCGCGGTGGCCGCCGGCGGGGAGGTCCGCCAGATCGTGCCAGACGAGAACCTGCGCGTCAGTATCCGGGCCGGCACCGATCCCCACAGTGGGCACAGGGCTCTTCGAGGTGAGCTCTGCTGCAAGGGGAGCGGGGACCATCTCGAAGACGACCATGTCTGCACCCGCGTTGACCACGGCCTCCATGTCCGCGCGGAGCTGGTCGGCGGAGTCATCGCGGCCCTGAACTTTGAAACCGCTGAGGTTGTCCACCGACTGCGGCGTGAAGCCCAAGTGTGCACATACTGCCAGGCCCGCGTCCTTCAAGGCCTTGATCCGCGACGCGATGCGCACCCCGCCTTCGAGCTTGACCATGTGCGCGCCACTGCGGTGAATGATTTCGGTGGTGCTGCGTACGCATTGCTCGTCGGAAGCCTCATAGCTCCCGAATGGCAGATCAGCGATGACCAGCGCATTACCCGCGCCGCGCACGACGGCTGCGGCGAGGTAGGTCATTTCGTCGATGGAGACCTGGTTCGTCGTCTCATAACCAAACACAACATTCGCCGCGGAATCACCGACGAGCATGCACTCGATGCCCGCCTCCGCGAATACCCGTGCCGTGGAGTAATCGTAGGCAGTGATCATCGCCCACTTTTCCCCGTCAGCCTTCTTCTGCTTCAAGTCCGCTACCCGAACTTTTTTGGTGGGAACCAAGTATCCAGTCATGCGGACAGTCTAGGCAGTCGTGACGGCAATTCTTGGAATTTCCTAGGAATTGAATTCTCCCGCTCGGCCAGCGTGCTGCGCTGTGCGTGCATATGCTGGGGCGCATGATCAGAGCATTTAGTGCAGTGCTCGCCGCAGTCAGCCTCATGGCCGTGGCTGGGTGCGGCGCCACTGAAGACGCCGACCAGGCAGCACCTCCTGCAGCAGAGAGCCACGATGATACTGTCGCCTCCGAGGCTCCCAAGGACGTGGATTACCGCGCGCTTCTCGACGGCATCACCTACAAAGGCCAGTCCATCGTCGTTCGCACGCCGGAGCAGATCGAAGAATTCATCCAAATGTCTCGGGATGCGGAAGCCGAAAACGCGGTAGATAACGTGAAAGTTGAACCAGTTGAATGCGCGGAGAGCGTCACAGACCCTGCGCGGGCGAACCACGCTGAGAGAATGAGTGCGGACAATTACACGATGGCTGATTTGGACGTCGATAGTTTCACGCTCATCGCGGAAGCCGCGGATATCGCTGATTACCGGATGACTGATCTGGAGAAATCTGATGGGTCCTGTGACAAGTACACCGTCACGATGCACGGCTACACGCAGCACATCACGGACAAGGAAATCCCATTCGAAGGTGACGCGAACAAGGGACGTGCAATCATCTCGCACTCAGTTTTCGACGATGGAATCGAAGCCACAATCTACAACGTCGCCGCCGAGAAAAGCGGCGCCTACGTCAATGTCGTGATCAAAGACTACTCGGATGAATCCATCCAGGCAGCCAACGAGACACTCGACCAGGTCCTCGCGCGACTCTAAGTCTCAGCCTGGGACAACGCCAAGTTCAGACCGCGTCTTTCGCCCGCTGATGACCGTGCGGTAACGTAGATTCCCGTTGCCCTAGTAGCTCAGTGGATAGAGCACGGCTCTCCTAAAGCCGGTGTCACTGGTTCGATTCCAGTCTGGGGCACAGAATAACCCCCGTAACCTGCACATACAGGCTGCGGGGGTTTCCTGACTCTTGGGCAAATTCGGGGTTAAGGGTCAAAAGGGGACGCGATGATTCCCGCACAGAAATGTGGTAGACACCATAGTTGTTCCGTATTCAGGAAAGGATCTCCACATGAAGCTTCACCGACTCCTAGCAGCATCTGCTACTGTAACTCTTCTGGCAACGGCTCCGTTAACCAGCCAAGCTACCGAACTCACTCCGAAATCTGACCAAGAGAGTTTCAGTGCGCAGGAAGGACAGTCAACATATAACATCAGCCGCGTCGATGAAAATAAGCTCCGCCTAAAGGTTGAAAATGCTACCATTTCCCAAAATGGAGATTTTATCGATATTACCAGCAAAGATGGACAGAGCTTAGAACGATTGAGTGACAAAATCGTCTATGACGACGGTAGGGAAATCAACCTTTCTTACACTATTGAATCACCAACGAGTATTCTCATCGACGCGGAGAAGGGTGGGATAGCACCTCGCGGCTACTGGTCTTGCGTCGGGAAAAACGCAGCCGGAGGAGTCGTTGGTGGAGCCGCACCAGGTTGCGTAGGTGGGGTATGGTTTGCCGGTGTGGGATGCGTCGCTGGCGCTGGCGCCACTGCTGTGACTGGTGGTATCGCAACAGGTGTCGGTTCCCTCATCTGGTGTGCATAATGCAGGTGGTAGCGCGGAGTACCGCAGTCTCGACGATAGGTGCATTGGCCACTTATCTGACTGGTAATCTTATAGGTTTGGATTCACCTTACCCATCTACTATTTCTATTGCAGTTGCTACATTTATTTTTTCAACAATATTGCAACTAAAGAAAAAATCAAGCGATAGTAGCGATAGTAAGTAGTGATACTAAAATAAATCTGCGAGCAGCCTGGAGAAAATCACTCCGGCCTAGCATTAATCCTTAAGCAGATATTCCATCAGGAAACCCCGCAGCATGCGCCAACACTGCAGGGTTCCCCTATCTCTACACCGCCCCAGAACAAGACCTCTACCCACTGAGGTTACCCTCGTTTAGTGGACACCTGACTTGTACGGATGTTGTGTCCGTAGGAGAGGATGTTCATTGTGAGTCAACAACGCCAGAAGTACACGCCTCAGTATCGGCGTGAAGCTGCGAATCTCGTGATTGAGTCGCAGCGTCCAATCGCTCATGTGGCCCGAGAGATCGGTGTCGCCCCGGGGCTTTTGGGCAAGTGGGTTAAAAATGAGCGGGAGCGACAAGGTGCTGTTGATGGGATGAGTCAGATAGATCTTCGGGCCGAGAATGCTCGTCTGCGCCGTGAGCTGGCACAGGCCCGGATGGACAACGAGTTTTTGTCAAAAGCGACAGCCTTCTTCGCCGCGAAGCAACGCGAACAGAAAAGTTCGAGCTAATGCGACAGGAGAAGGCGAACTACAGCATCAAACGCATGGCACGTCTGTTGAAAGTGTCACGGTCCGGGTACTACAAATGGGTCAATAAGCAGGAACAACGGTTATCCGGAAATGATGATCGAACGGCATTTTATGACGATGTTGACTGCAAGATTCACCAGATTTGGGCAGACTCCGATCACGTCTACGGTGCCCCGCGGATCACTGCGGAACTTGCCGAGGGGTACGGTATTGCGCTCAATCGTAAGACTGTGGCCAAGCGGATGCGTCTGATGGGCATTGAAGGGATCTCACCGCGTGCCTTCGTCCCGGTGACCACGATTCAATCTAAGCGTACGTCCACACTTCCTGACCTAGTCAAGCGTATGTTTGATGCCGGTGAGCTCAACCGGGTGTGGATGTCGGATATTACCTATCTGAGCACCGGAGAGGGCTGGTTGTACTTGTGCGTGATCCGCGATGGCCATTCCCGCCGGGTGCTGGGCTGGGCTATGGATAGCGTTCAAGATACTTCCCTGGTCGAACGGGCCCTGCGGATGGCGCACACGTTGCGTGGTGACGTTCCTGATGGGCTGGTGTTTCACGCTGACCGCGGAGCCCAATTCACCAGCGAGAAGCTCTGGGACGTCTGCCGCGACCTGGGGATTGCCCAGTCCGTTGGAGGGTGTCAGGAATTTTGTGTGTGAGGCTCTGACGTAGAAGGAGTTTCACCGATAATGACTACGGTGTCACCGAAGAAAGCCCATGACCCATCGAGGGTCAACGAGATCAGCGCAAAGCTGAT
>NZ_VXKH01000072.1 GCF_008693065.1 Corynebacterium tuscaniense
CGACGGCCACGGTGGCGACGGCGGCGAGCGCGAGGGAAGCCGCGAGCTGGAGTGCGGTGAGGTCGCCGGCCGCGTAGGTCAGGGGAGCGGTGAAGATGGATACGGGTGGGATCCAGCTAGCCACTTGCATCCAGGTGGCGTCGGTGTTTGCGAAGCCGAAAGCGGGGACGTAGGCGCTGGCGAGGAGGAGCAACAGGACAGGCATTTGCGTGGACTGGAGGTCCTCAGTGCGCTGCACCATCGCACCCGCGGCGGCGTAGAGGCCAGCGAAGAAGAGCGTGGCCAGTAGGTAGGACACAAACATGATGGGCAAGATGGACCAATCAATGCTGACGTCTTCCAGGAGGCCCGTGACCTGGAGCGCGGCGAAACCGGCGCCGAGCAAGATCGCGGAGGAAATGAGACCGAAGATGAGGTTGCCCAGGATCTTGCCAGCCAGGAAATCGAGCGGGCGCACAGCAGCGAGGACAAGCTCAACGACGCGGGAAGACTTCTCCTCGGTCACGCGGCTGCCCACCTGCGCGGCAAAGGTGATCACCATGAACATGATGAGCATGATCAAGATAAACGCGGTGAGCAGGCGCGTGAAGTCCTGTTCGGAAGCAGAGTCGTCTTTGCCTTCGTCAATGTTGGCAATATCCACTGCTTCGACGTTGATTTGCGGGGCGGCGGCCTGGAAATCTGCGGGTGAAATTCCAAGTTCTTCCAGTGCGGCGGCCTGCGAGTAGGACTCGGCGAGGGCATCCACGGTGGTCATCACTGACATGTCGGGGGTGCCGTCGGAAATGACCTGCCAGGTGTCGTTCTCCGCGACGAGCGCGGCATCGACATCGCCGTCACGCACGAGGCGCTCGGCCTCCGCGCGGTCAGCCACGTCGTGCGCCTCAAAGCCGGAGCCTTCAAGCATGTGCTTATCGACGTTCACCACCGCCACCGGTGTAGCTGACCCTTCCGGATCCTTGTCCTTCTGCCAAGATGCGATCCCAACGGCCGCGAGAATACCCACCAGCATGATGACCAGGGTGATGATCACAGCCTTCTTGCTAAAGAGAATCTGGATTTCACGCTTGGCAGTGGTGAGGATGGTGTGGAGTGGGGAGTAGGTGTTCGTAGTCATTTACTTCACGACCTCCTTGAACAGGTCTGTCAGGTCGGGGACAACACGGCTGAATTCGTGCACCTCACCAGCGGCAAGTGCAGCATGGAGAATGCGCTGATCATCATCGATGGAATTGGTTTCGAGGATAACGTGGGTGGAGGCATCGCTAATAAGCTCGGTGCCCTCCGGGTACCACCCGCGGGCGGTGGTGCTCACCTTGAAGCGAACCGGGCCGCCCGCGCGCAGCTCATCGACGGTGCCTTCGGCGACCATACGGCCACGGCTGACAATGCCCACGCGATCACAGAGACGCTGAACCAGGTCGAGCTGGTGGGAGGAGAAGACCACGGGGACGCCGCTACGGGCGCGGACTGTGAGCATGGTGCTCATGACATCGACGGCGACGGGGTCGAGGCCGGAAAACGGCTCATCAAGAATGAGGATCTCCGGGTCGTGGATGAGGCTCGCAGCGAGCTGGACGCGCTGTTGATTACCCAGCGAGAGGTCGTCGAGCTTGTCATTTACACGCTCACCGAGGCCGAGTTCTTCCAGCAACTCCGTGCCACGCTGTTTCGCCGCAGTACCGTCCACGCCATGCAGTTTGGCCAAGAAGACTAGCTGGTCAAGGATCTTTTCCTTGCCGTAGAGGCCACGCTCTTCGGGCATGTAGCCGATGTGGCGGCGTGAGCCGTCGTTAAGCGGAATGCCATTGAGCAGCACCTCGCCGGAATCTGCTTCGAGCACGCCGAGCGCGATGCGCATAGTGGTGGACTTGCCGGCGCCGTTGGACCCGACGAAGCCGTAGAGCTCGCCATCGCCGACGGTGAAACTCATTCCGTCCAGGGCTTGTGTGTCGCCGAAGCGTTTATGTAGGTCTCTGATTTCAAGAGTGGTCATTTCAGTCCTCCTTGCGGTTGAAGGTGATCGCGTAGCCGATCATGGGCAGGGTGGAGACGAATAGGTAGGTGAAGATCATGTACAGCCCAGCCGCGATGAGCACGGTGACATCCACTGTGTCCCTTGCGAAGAATGCGTAGGCACAGAAGCCGAGTCCACCAATGAGAGTGAGCGCTGAGATGATCCGGAAAGCGCGGTTGCGCCAGGTGGTGAAAACATCGCGCTCGTATTCATCGAGTTCTGCTTCCGGGACACGGTCCTTGCGGTCATTTGCTCCGCGGATGATGGTCCAGGACACCATGGAAACGAGCATGGCTGCGGTGTAGCAGACCAAAAACACAGTTGGATCCATATTCGTGGCCAATGAAGCGATGAAGAGGAGCACCGCGACTGTCAGGCCCGCGAAATACGCCGCCATCAGAACACGTGTTGCTTTCTGGTTGCGTACCCGTTCCGCGCCGGGAAAAGGCGGTGTTGATCTCATGGGCGGTACAACTCCTTCGACATTGGGGAGAATTCGGTGCGGGAGAACACTGCCTCGATTGGAAGGTCGAATACCTCGCAGACCCGGAAGGCCAGATCGAGGCTGGGGGAGTGATCACCACGCTCCAAAGCGCCGATGGTTTGCGGGTTCACGTCGATCAGTTCGGCGAGTTGGTTGCGCGACATGTCGCGCTCCGCCCGCAAGACGCGAACCCGATTATGAATCGGACTCTTCGGCTGTTTTCGTGCTGCCACGCAATAGAGTGTTGTATAAACCCAACAATCTGTCAACGGGTGCAACAAAAAAATTTAAGACAGGACTCGTTTTAGGTGGTCATTGGGCTGAAGGATTTGGCGTCTTTAGGCCATGACCACTTTGGTGATGCGTGGCAGGGCGATGCGTACGACGGAGTCGGTTGCGGCGATGTGGACATCGACCTGGCCGGCGGACACCGACAGCGGGCGGGCTGTCAGGGTCTGTCCACGCCCATGCTTATCGACGTAACCCAGCGTCACCTGCTTCCTCCCGCGCGCTGCGGCGCGGAGGGTCTCCAGGGGGTTGCCGGTGGTGGTTGGTGCGGGTGTGCTGGTGGAATCCGCGGGGGTGTCGGAGCGCAGCCGTGCGATGATCTGGTCGGCTTGATCGGCTGAAACCGACGTCTGCTGCGGCAAATGTGACGGTGTCGCGGGCACGAGGGCTGGTTCCGGCGCCATGTTGAGCTGCGCGCCGGATTCGTCTTCAGCTGTTGGCTGCAGGCCTGCTTTGCGCAGGGCATCCATGAGCTTGGGCAGGGGTAGTTGTGCGACGGCCACTGTCGGGGCGAGGGGCCTGAGGACGCTGGGGAGTTTCTCTACTGCCGTGGTAATGAGCGCCGGATCAGCGCTGCGGATATAGCTCATGGCTGTGCCTGCGCGGATGGAGCCGTGGGTGCGAGCGGTGTCGCTGATAAGGAACGTGATGCCTTGTGGGATCTCGCCGAGGACGTGGCCTGTCAGCCATGCGTGGATCTCGTCGGCGGTGAGACCGCTGTCGAGGCCGTTGCGGACAGAGCCGTCCGTGATACGCCACACGCTGGCTACGCCTGGGGATTCGAGTTCCGCGATCTTTTCCAGAAAGCTGCCCATCTCCGGTTCGAGTGGGCCGGGAGCCAACACCGTCATATCCGCTTGGGCGATGAGGGTGTCTACTGGTGGTGGAACGAGCTCGCTGGTCGCGGCGGCGATATCAGCGTGATTGAGGAGCGCTCTCAGCGGTGAAGAGATAGCCGGTGTGGCATCGAGCGCGCCGACGAACTGTGCTTCCTGTGCTGTGGCCTCGATGAACTGTGGGGATATGCGCGTGGCTGCGAGAGGCGAGTGGAAGAACAAACGCTGCACATTGCCGGCCTGGCGCAGGACGGTGAGCCGATTTGTTCGTGCGTCTGGCGAGCGCATCTCAGGCGACAGCAGCTTCGCATCCGTGTCCAGCCGCCATGGGGACGCGGCCCAGCCAGCAAGAAGAATCGCCCACTGATCCGACAACGTTGCATCCAACCACGTCAGGGAATCCCGCGTGGCGCCGAGAACATCCACGTCATCCACGTTGCCGCGGCCGATGAGACCGGCGGATTCACCGATGGTGATGAGAAGCGCCGGATCGAAGCCGAGCTTTTTGCTCAGGTTCGTCCGCGCGCGAACGCCGACGGAACCGTCCTTGTTCAGCGGGATGGGTTCCTGCAAAAAAGACGTGATGAGCTGGCGGAGCTGACGCACTGCATCAAGGCCCTGGGTTGTTGCTGCCTTATCCGCGTCGCTTTGGTCGACCTCCGGTGTTACCGGTTCCTCCATGGGGAAGCTGCGCGGCGGATAGCCGCGGAGAACGTCGCGCACTGGGCGGGGGAGGCGCACCGTCGTGGAGTTCGCGCGGACGAGCAGGCCTTTGGCAATGAGTGTGGCAATTGGTGTGTTCGGGTCCGCATCGGGTGCAGCTGCCTTTGTAGTTCCCTGGCCACCGGAAACGGACAGTGTGACCAGTACGCGTCGTTCAGCGGGGGTGAGGCCGGCCACGAGCTCTTCCACATCATCCGGCGCGGTCTCCGCCACGCGCCAGCCCTGGGGCATGGCGCTGAGCACGCCGGGGGCAACGCGCACGGCATTATCGGGGCCGTAGATGAGTGCGCGTTCACGGAGGGGAGTGAGGTCTGCTTCAGTCGCGTCGAACGGAGCGAACTCAGCACCCGCATCCCCGAGACGCTCCAAGAGGACGATAGCGGGGGTGGAGAGCTGGTGTAATGCGCGCGCAGCGGAACCCGGGAGTGCGAGCCGAGTGGCCAGCGACGCGATGGACGGAGGCGCAGGATAGAACGCCTCCGGGCGCAGAAGAATGAGCGTGCGGAGCTCTTCGTCGGTGAAATCAGCGAGCGCTTCAGGGAACGTAGTCATTGCGGGGGTGATTCTACGTGCGTTTTTGGCCTTGGCGTGAAAGAATGATGTACATGGCTAAAGACGTTGACAACATCACCAAGATTAACCCGGCGTGGCCTGCACACACCCCGGGTGATGGCCACCCAGTGACGGAGATTAACTCCAAGTTGGCCGCAGCTTCCAGCCCCTACGGCGACGACCTTGTGTTGCCGCGTCCATGGGAGGAAACCGGTTATGTTCACCCGACCACCCGCATCAACGGCGCGAACTAAACCTGCGTTTCGGCTTAAGTAGTACAAGCGAGTCCGTTCGGCGTTTTGCCGAGCGGGCTTTCTTTTTATTCATTGGCGTTAGTGCCTGTTCAGGCATGGTTTTCTATCCTTTTACAGACAGCATTGTCCGCTAGGCGAAGGGCCGCTATAGACAGAGCTGTATGTGCTTTGTAGACTCTCCAGTGTTTTATTAGTTCAACAGAAACACTGGAGGCTTCCATGATTCTTACTGGTTTAGCAGTGGGTGTCGCCCTCGGCGTGGTGATGCAACGCGGACGATTCTGCGTGACGGGCATGCTGCGTGACGTCTTCTTGCAAAAGCAGGGGCGCGGGCTCGTCGCATTCTTTATCGTCGTTGCGGTACACGCGATCGGTCTTGCCGCTTTGACATCGCTCGGTGTGATTTCACCGGAGTACCGTACTTTCGCCCCCATCGCTGTTGCTGTTGGCGGTTTCATCTTTGGTATGGCGATCATCCTTGCCGGTGGTTGCGCCTCAGGTACTTGGTATCGCTCCGGTGAAGGGCTGGTTGGTTCATGGTTTGCACTACTCTTCTACGGGTTGTCTGCGTCCGCGATGAAAAGTGGCTTCCTCTCTGGTTTCAATGACAAGCTGAAAGAATGGGACACGGGGTGGACTACTTTGCCGCAGACCTTCGGAATCTCCGCATGGTGGTTTGCTATCCCACTGGCTCTGGGCACTGCTTATCTTGCGCAGCTCTACCTTGCCCGCGATGCTGCCAACCCGAAGGTGACGCTGGAGCAGCCGTGGTACCGCAAGCCACTGCATCCGTACACCGCTGGTGCCGCGATCGGGCTTCTTGGCGTGCTCGCATGGCCGCTGTCCGCCGCTACCGGACGAAATGATGGCCTGGGCATCACTACACCGTCGGCGCATCTGACCAGCTACATCACTACCGGTGAAACTGAATACTTCAACTGGGGCACCCTGCTAGTTCTGGGCATACTGGTTGGTTCTTACATTGCTGCAAAAGCTTCCGGCGAGTTCCGTCTCCGCGTCCCCGACGGGCGTACATCAGTGCGCGCAGTCATCGGCGGAATCGGCATGGGGGTTGGCGCGTCCCTGGCCGGTGGATGCACCGTGGGCAACGGCATGGTTCAGACTTCTCTATTCAGCTACCAGGGCTGGGTAGCCATGGCATTTATCGCAGCAGGCGTGTACGTCGGTGCCAAGCTGTGGCTGAAGCCATCCGGCGTGAAGCAGGGCTCTGCTGACGCGGGTGTATACACCACGGATGAGTCCATCAGTGACCCTGAGCTTGCTGGGCTTGCGTCCGACAAAACTGAAGCGGAGGAAGCCGCACCGGCATTCAACATCGTGTCCGCCTCCGGAGGTGTCGCGCTGAAGACCAAGCCGAAGCAAGACACCACCGCACGTCCGCTGGGCGGTGGCCGATACGTCCTGGACACCCTGGGGGATGTGTGCCCATTCCCGCTGATTGAGGCCAAGCAAGCGATCTCCGAGCTGGATTCGGGTGAGGAGCTCATCATTGATTTCGACTGCACCCAGGCAACTGAGTCCATTCCGCAGTGGGCTGCTGACAACGGCCACGGTGTAAAGGACTTCGTTCAAAACCAGAACGCCGGTTGGCAGATCACGGTGGTCAAAGACGCCGCGAACTAGGTTGCTACTTACCCCAGCAGTTAATTGCTGTTTTTTGGGCATGGCGAAAGACCAGCTGTTGCTGGCTTTCGACATGGGGAGTGTCGTTTATCTGCTGTAGAGCAGTGTCATGGCTCCGTAGGGGTGGGTGGTGTTGGGGGTGAGGTGTCCCCGGGGTGATCGCCACATGGGGACACCCCGGATATTCTCCACCCGGCCCCGGTGGGCATGTGCGGGGTCATCATCGTTGGTGCGGTTGTGATAACGGCACAGCATCGCCAGGTTATCCATGTTGGTGTGCCCACCTTTCGACCAGGCACGGATGTGGTGGACTTGGCAGTTATCAGCCGCATGCCGGCACCCCGGTACCGGGCAGATCGGCAGTGTTGCCCGTGCTAAGTCGCGCTGTTTCCGGTTCGCGAAGCGTTGAGTGTCATACAGGTTGACCGCACCTGCCTGCGGGT
>NZ_VXKH01000073.1 GCF_008693065.1 Corynebacterium tuscaniense
CCGCACGTTGACGCTGCTGCCACAGTGGCGCGCGCTTGCCCGGGTTGCGGCGCGGAAGGAGCAACGCGCGGGCGGCACACTCGCGGAAACGCGACGCGAAGAGAGCGGAATTGCCCACTTGTTCAGTAACAATGTCCGCGATCTCATCCGCATCAAAAGCAAATATCGACGCATCCGGTTCCCGCTCCCCCTGCGGCAACCTCAACACGATCCCGTCATCCCCCGCGACCGCCTGCGCGTCCATGCCGGTCTCCTGCGCCACGCGCCACCCAGTAGCCAGCGCCCATGCCGCGTTGACGCCTTTGCCGAACGGCGTGTGCAACACCACACGCCAATCCCCCAGCTCATCGGTGAAACGTTCGAGGACCAGGGTCTTCTCATCCGGCACGATGCCGGTGGCCTCTTCTTGCTCCTCGAGGTATTTCAGCAGGTTGTCGTGGGCGTATTCGTCCAGGCTCGCGTCGATGATGGTCGGATCACTTTTCGTTTCTCTGCGGAATGCGCCAAGCGCCAGCCCCAGCTCGTATGGCCTGCCGAGCGCGTCTCCCGTCCAGAACGGCAGGCGGCCCGTGTGACCCGGCGCGGGGCTGACCTGAACTTGGTCGCGGGTGATGTTCTCAATCCGCCAGCTAGATGCGCCGAGAGTGAATACGTCGCCAACGCGGGATTCGTAGACCATTTCCTCGTCGAGTTCGCCGACTCTTCTTGGTCCTTTTCCTTGTCCTTGTCCTTGTCCTCCTTCTTGGTCGCTTGCGGCCAAGAACACTCCGAACATCCCTCTATCCGGGATCGTTCCGGCATTGGTCACGGCTACGCGCTGCGCGCCGGGGCGGGCTTTGAGGGTGGTGCCGTCCAGGATCGCGCGGGGGCGGAGTTCGGCGAAGTCAGTGGATGGGTAGATGCCAATGACCAGATCGATAACAGCATCGAAGACTTCACGGGCGAGGTCACGGTAGGGCCAGGCGCGGGTAACCGTCTCGTACCAGTCATCCAGTTCGAGGTCTTCCACCGCGACAGCGGCCACGGTTTGCTGGGCGAGCACGTCCAGCGGGCTCTTCGGGGTGTGCAGTTCCTCAATGAGGCCCTGCCGCATACGCGGCACAGTCACCGCTGTTTGCACCAGGTCGGAGCGGTGCTTGGGATAAAACGAACCTTCTGACACCGCACCCACCGAGTGCCCGGCGCGGCCCACACGCTGCAGGCCAGATGCCACCGACGGTGGGGATTCCACCTGGACAACAAGGTCGACAGCGCCCATGTCAATGCCCAGCTCCAACGAACTCGTGGACACCACCGCCTTGAGCGTGCCCTCCTTCAACGCGGTTTCCGTGGTCTTGCGTTCCTCCTTGGACACTGAACCGTGGTGAGCCCGCGCGATCACCGGTGTGGCTTTGCCAGCAACGTCTACCGGCTTCATCAGTTGCGCCGGCGGACGACGCGTCTGCGGGCTGAGCGCCTCCGGGTCGTGTTCCGCTGCCCAGATCTCATTGAGTCGGCTGGTCAGACGCTCCGCGGTGCGGCGTGAATTCACAAATACAATTGTGGACTGATGCGCCATCACCTCCCGATACAACTGCGCCTCAATGTGTGGCCAGATCGAGGACTGACCTGGGGTGGGCGGCGGGGCGGCGACGAGGTCCAGGTCCACGCTGATAACTGCTTCCCCGATCGGCGAGCCTTCTTCCGGCACGGGCAAGTCGCTCATGTCCTCCACCGGCACGTGCACATCGAGCCGCCACTTCTTCTCCGCGGGCGGATTCACGATCGTAGTGTGCTCGCCCAGGAAATTCGCCACCGTGTCGAGCGGTCTCACTGTTGCTGACAGGCCGATGCGCTGGAAGTTTCCTGCTTGTCTGCGAAGCCTCTCCAGCGACAACGCCAAATGCACGCCGCGCTTCGTTCCCGCGAGCGCGTGGATCTCATCGACGATGACGGTATCCACCGTCTTCAGTATCCCCGCCGCCTTGCTGGTGAGCATGAGGTAGAGGCTCTCCGGCGTGGTGATGAGAATGTCCGGTGGTTTACGTGCTTGCCGGTTACGTTCCGCCTGCGGGGTATCGCCGGAACGGACCGCCACGGAAATGTCCGGCATGTCCAGCCCCATGCGCTGCGCCACCCGCGCGATACCGGTCAGTGGTGCGCGGAGATTATTCTCCACGTCCACACCCAGGGCTTTCAGCGGGGAGAGGTACAGCACTTTGACTCCCGCGCGCGTTCCTCGGGTGGTGCGCTGGAGTGCCACGTTGTCGTCGAAATGCAGTGCTTGCTGCCCGGCGCGGTTCACCATCGAATTGAGCGACCAGAGGAATGCCGCCAGTGTCTTACCCGAGCCAGTCGGGGCGACGACGAGGGTGTTCTCCCCCTCCGATATCGACCGCCACGCCTGTTCCTGCACGGGTGTCGGCGCGGCGAAGACTTCCTCGAACCACGCCGAAACCTGCGGGTGGAAACGGTCGAGCACGCGACCAGAATCCCCGCTCACGGAGTGATTAGAAAGTCTGTCAGGCACGCTTTCACTTTAACCGGCACGAACAGAGCACTTAACTTCCCACTACAGAACGCTAGTGGGAGGTTATTAAACCAGGTGGCATCGCCACGAGAAATTACTAACGGTCCCTTCTACTCGATTCATTGCACTTCATTCATTCCACTTTGTAGACCAGCGGGCACCCAGCCGAGGCAAGCCACACAAAGAACGAATCACACCTCCCCCAAGGCCCGGCACAACTACGGCACACCCCGGAAAGCGGTAAGGTCTAGACCATGACGGCAACGTACTCGGACTCACGGTTGACCAACCTCATTGCTCAAGGAACGGGCGAGATCCTGAAAGGAATTCGTGGCGTCGGCCTACTTCGGGGCCGGGAGCTCGGTGAGGCGGGGGATGACCTGGCTCAGAACTGGATTGCTCGGGTGTTGGAGCAGCACCGCCCGGAGGATGGCTTCTTGTCGGAGGAAGCCGTAGATGACCTGTCACGGTTGGATTGCAGCCGGGTATGGATTGTGGACCCACTAGATGGCACCAAGGAATTCGCTACCGGCCGGCAGGACTGGGCAGTGCACATCGCGCTGGTTGAGGACGGTGTTCCGATCCATGCAGCGGTTGGTCTACCCGACCTCGGCGTGGTGTTTAAGTCTTCGGACGTGCGCCATGTGTCAGGGCCACTGTCGCGAAAGATCGCACTGTCACACAACCGTCCCCCAGCGGTAGCCAATTATGTGGCAGAAAAGATGGGATTCGAGGCCGCCCGCATTGGTTCAGCTGGTGCGAAGGCGATGCACGTGCTGCTGGGTGACTACGACGCATACATCCACGCGGGCGGACAGTATGAGTGGGATCAGGCGGCGCCGGTGGGCGTCGCTAAGGCAGCGGGCCTTCACGCGACGAGGCTGGATGGTTCTGAAGTGCACTTCAACAATCAGGACACATATATTCCTGATTTGTTGATCTGCCGCCCGGAGATCGCCGACGAGATTTTGGAACACGCTGCCGCTTACAAGGAAGAGCACGGCAGCTACGAGGGAATTGCGAAGTGACAGAGACGATTAACACCCCCTACGAGGACCTGCTGCGCGAGATCCTGGAGACCGGCACCCCGAAGGGCGACCGGACAGGCACGGGCACGATCAGCCTGTTTGGTAAGCAGCTGCGCTACAACCTGGCGGAGTCCTACCCCCTGCTGACCACCAAGAAGGTGTATTTCAAGGGCGTTGTCGGCGAGCTGCTGTGGTTCCTCAAGGGTGACTCGAATGTGCGCTGGCTGCAGGAGAACAACATCCGCATCTGGAACGAGTGGGCGGATAAAAACGGTGAGCTCGGCCCGGTCTACGGCGTGCAGTGGCGTTCCTGGCCCACGCCGGATGGCCAGCACATTGATCAGATTCAAAATGCGCTGGACCTTCTGAAACAGGATCCGGAGTCCCGCCGCAACCTCGTCTCCGCATGGAATGTGGCGGAGCTGGACAAAATGGCCCTCATGCCGTGTCACCTGCTCTTCCAGCTCTACGTCGCCGACGGCAAACTGTCCATGCAGGTCTACCAGCGTTCCGCGGACATGTTCTTGGGCGTGCCGTTCAACATCGCCTCTTATGCGTTGCTCACCCACATGTTCGCTCAGCAGGCTGGCCTTGAGGTCGGTGAGCTCATCTGGACTGGCGGGGATTGCCACATCTACAACGACCACATTGAGCAGGTCAAAGAGCAGCTGTCGCGCGAGCCACGCCCCTACCCACGGCTTGAGCTGACCAAGGCGGAGTCCATCTTCGACTACAGCTTCGCAGACATCGCGGTCACCGGCTACGACCCACACCCGACGATCACGGCGAAGGTCTCGGTCTAGCATGCTCGGCGCAATCTGGGCGCAAAGCCTCGATGGTGTCATCGGCGACGGCAAAGACATGCCGTGGCACCTGCCGGAGGACCTCAAACATTTCAAGGAAACCACGCTGGGCAGCCCCGTCATCATGGGCCGCCGCACGTGGGAGTCCCTGCCGTTCAGGCCGCTGCCGGGTCGCCCGAATCACATCTTGTCTTCGCGCGAGCCGGGCGAATGGTCCGACGGTGCATTCGTCTCCCGCGACCTCCCGGACCTCCAAGTCGACGCATGGATCATGGGAGGGGCACAACTCTACGAAGCCACGCTCGATGAGGTTGATGTCATTGAACGCACGCTTATCGACGCCTCCCTGGCTCCCCTCCTCCCCCACCCCGTCCTCGCCCCCCGCATTCCGGCGGAGTTTGAGCTGGCCGAAGAAACCGATTGGTTCACATCTTCGCGTGGTCACATCACCCTCGACGGTGCCGACGATTCACCTCTGCGCTACCGCTTCCAACGTTTTGAACGAAAGGCTTAGGGCTTTGCCTACCACTCCTTCAACCCCTGAAACCACAGCACCCGTCACCGTTTTCGCCGCTTCCTGGTGCCCGTACTGCACGGCGTTGGTCGCGGACCTTCGCCGCGCCAGGCTCCCCGAAGGCGCGGTAGAGATCGTCGACGTCGAAGCACCCGGCGTAGATGCCGACGAGTGGATCAAGTCCGTCAACGACGGCAACCGCATCGTGCCCACCGTCCTCTACTCCGATGGCACTCACGCCACCAACCCGCCAGCCGCCGACGTGCTGGCCAAGCTCCCTGATCTGAATTAGTAGACCTGAACTTGAACCACTGCAATTTACAGCGCGCGATCGGGACTCTATCTTTCAAAAATCGCACTTTTTGAAAGATAGAGGCTGAATGTGGGTCCCTAGATTGCAGCCGATCCACCTGGGAAACCACGTAGCGCAGCTCCATAAGCAGCTAAAACAGGTCTTCCATAGCCACCGGGACGCTGCAAAATAGCTAAGCCACGGTTTTCCAGCAAGAAGCGCGTATGACGCGGTGTTCGACGCAGTCGGTTTAGTTCCACGACAAGCGTCTGAAACTTTTTTGGGCTTTGCGGGAACCGGCCCGTTTCCGCTGGTCCTCGGCCTGTCGCTCTTGTTTTAGCCCGCACCGCCTGTGGATAGATTTTTCTGTTATCCACAGGTTTTTGGGGCCCTAGCTGCACGTTTTTGTGTTTCGGTTTAGCGTGCATGGCATGACTTCATTCGCAGCCTTAGTAGCGGGTTTCACCAACCCGCTCGAGACCCTGGCATCCTTCGATGCCCAGGTGCTCCTCGATGCTGGCTGCAACCCTGCACGAGTCACCGAGCTGACCAAGGTCCACACGGCCTACTACGGAAAAACGAAATTCACTCGTAAGCAAGCCAACGCGATCAAGATCGCCCGGTCGACTCAGAAGTCCATGGATCAGCTCGTCTACATCGAAGGCAGACTTTCCGGGATCAAAGACCACAAAGAGAAGTGGCGGCTACGGCTTGCTTTGCTTTCCGTTAAGGGTGACTACAAGACACTCACACGTCGCGCGAAGGACATCGTGCCTGAGGTGGAAAAGCCTGCCCCGGAACCCACAATGCGGATTGGTCGCTCCCAGAATGAGAGGCACCCTATCACCATCATGGCCGTAGAAGAAGACGCGGCAGCTATTGAGTTCGCAACACGCCAGAACCTCACTGATGGTCCTGCTGGTCCGCAGATGTATCAAAACCTGATGGCAGAACTTGGCCTGCGCCCTGATGCGGAGAATGCGCGACCGGGTGGTATTGCCCCTGCAGTGCCCCGCCCCTTGGTCCACATCCCGTTGGAAGAGCAGATCAAGATCATGGGTGGCGCTGGGGACGATGTCATCCTTGGGTTGACTGACGGCACCACGATGACGGGTGCGGAGTTCCTGGCCCAGAACTTTGCGGACGTCCTAGAAGTAGCGATGTTCCACCCGCAAGAAGGACCCGTCAACCTGTATGACACGCAGCGCTTCGCGAACCAGAAACAACGCGACCTCGCACGCTCCACCATGCCGACCTGTCCTGTGCCGGATTGCCGGCACGCAGCCGATAACCGCGAAGTCCACCACATCAAAGCTGGGGTTGCCCGCAAATGGTGGACATGTAGTGGAGCTACCTGATGGTTAGGCAGCTGTTTCTTTTTTGTTGGTGGTCTGGGTGGTGTGGTGCTCGAAGTCGACGGGGCTGAGCATCCCGAGTGCGGAGTGCCGGCGTCGACGGTTGTAGACCACCTCAATCCAGCGTGCGACAGCCGTACGTGCACTGTCACGAGTAGGCCAGCGCTGCCGGTCGTAAAACTCCGTTTTCAGCGTCGCCCAGAACGATTCAGCCATCGCGTTATCAAAACACAGGGCCTGACCCCCGGAAAGTAGACACGTCGGGGGTTAGCTATGCTGCTTGGGTCAGTGTAGCTGAATTAAGTGCTTCGAAGGTATCGGGGGCTAGAAGGTTGCACCAGGAGTGTCGTCTGCGCGTGT
>NZ_VXKH01000074.1 GCF_008693065.1 Corynebacterium tuscaniense
GCCTGACGCCCCGCGCGGTCCACGCGCTGAAAACCCTGGGGCTGGAATCAGCGCTGCCCACCTATCGCAATCGTGGCCTGAAGCTTCACGGGTATGGGGGTTCCGTCACCGCACCGTGGTCACGCAGCATCTACGGCACCGAGGGGTCCGCCAGTCCGCGCGCTATTTTCGATGCCGCCCTGGCCGACCTAGCAGCCACCACCGGCGCCGATGTGTTCTACGACTGCCCGGCCACGGGGGTCTCCTTCGGGTCGGACGGTTTCATCTCCGCGGTGGAAACTCCCCGCGGCCAGATCCACGCGCGCTGGGTGATTGTGGCGGACGGTGTGCGCTCCCCCTTCGGCAAAAAGCTCGGCCGCCAGTGGCACCGTGGGGAGGTCTACGGCATCGCCGCGCGCTCATATTGCGCTTCCCCGCTTGCTAGCGAACCCTGGATGCACTCCCACGTCGAATTAAACGATGCGTCAGGACAGATCCAACCCGGCTACGGCTGGATCTTCCCGCTTGGTTCCGGTCAGGTCAACCTTGGTTGTGGTGCGCTGTCCACCGATGCGCGCCCGGCGAAGGTGAACACCAAGAAGCTGCTGGTGCAGTACGCGGATCAGGTGCGTAAGGAGTGGCGCCTGGGCGAACCGCAGAACATCACCTCGGCCATGCTTCCGATGGGCGGCGCAGTTAGCGGCGTGGCTGGTCCGAACTGGATGCTCATCGGCGATGCCGCCGCCTGCGTCAACCCCCTCAACGGTGAGGGCATCGACTACGGGCTGGAAACGGCCATCATGGCTGTGAACCTCATCGAATCCATGAGCCCCGGCGCGGATGCCACCCTGGCCTGGCCATGGGTTTTGCGGGAGAGCTACGGCGAAGCCTTCATGTTGGCGCGCACCGCCGCACGGCTGCTTACGTATCCCCAGTTCCTCCCCATCGCTGGGCCCGTGGCCATGCGCAATCTTGGTGGCCGCTACCTCATGCCGGCAGCAGCACGCCTCATGGGAAATCTGATCACGGAGGAGGACAAAGATCTGGTTGCCCGGGCGTGGCGCACGGCTGGGAAGGCCGTCAGCCGGCTGCGCGCGGATACGCCGCTCTGGAGCCCCGTGTGAGCTAACGCTCACACAAGGACTTAATTTTTCACGGCGTGGTGCAGGGCAACAATGCCGAAGGCGAGGTTCTTCCACTCGCACTCAGCCCAGCCATTGGCGTTGATATCGCTGGCAAGCTGCTTTTGTGCGGGCCATGCCTTAATGGATTCCGCCAAGTACTCATAGGCCGGCGCGTTGGAGGAAAAGACCTTGCCCAGAAGCGGGATCATCTTGGGCAGGTAGCGGCTGTACAGCTGGGAAAACACGGGGACAACGGGGGTGGAAAACTCATTGACCACCAGACGCCCACCTGGTTTGGTCACGCGCGCCATTTCACGCAGGCCGGCCTTGAAGTCGTGAACGTTGCGCAAACCGTAGGAGATGGTCACGGCATCAAAAGATTCATCCGCGAACGGCAAGTGCATTGCGTCCCCGCACACCTTCGGCACCTCGCGGTGCGCCCCGGCACGCAGCATGCCCTGAGAGAAATCACACGCCACGACCCATGCGCCGGACTTAGCTAGTTCGACGGTGGACACGGCGGTGCCGGCGGCGAGGTCGAGGACTTTCTCCCCCGGCTTGACGTGGAGAAGCTCACGGGTGCGTTTGCGCCAGTAGCGGTCCAGGCCAGCCGTCATCACCGTGTTGGTGATGTCGTAGTTCTTTCCCACATCATCGAACATTCCCGCCACATCGTGTGGGTCCTTCTCCAGGTTCGCCTTGGCCATAGCCATCGAGTCTAAGTCACCCGCCCGCGCATGCCCCCACCCGGATACGTTATGCAGGGTGAATGCGCGGGAAACGGGCGGTTCCCTTGTGCTTGGGGTACGCATCAAGCACGTCGTTGTAGTAGCCCAACAGCTGATCACACAGCGCCGGCCATGTCTTGTCCTCGATAGAGGCCCGCGCATTGGTGCTCATGGTGGCCAGGTTGTCCTCGGCAAGAATGTGCGCCGCTGCTGCCGGAAGATCACGCGCAAACGTCTCCACATCCAATAGAAGGCCGTTGTAGCCTTCCTGAATGGTGTCGATGGGACCTCCGGCGCGCGGCCCAATCGTCGGCACACCCGAAGCTTGGGCTTCTTGGAGTGTTTGCCCGAATGTTTCAAACTCGCCCGGGTGCACAAACAGGTCCAGGCTGGCGTAGGCAGCCGCCAGCTTCTCGCCGCCCAACTGACCGGTGAACACCGCGTCTGGCATCAGCTTGCCCAAATCACGCCGCAGCGGCCCGTCACCCACGATAACCAGCTGAATATTCGGGTCCCCGTACAGCGCCGCGAGACGCTCCACGCCTTTCTCCGACGCCAACCGTCCCACGTATCCCACGAGCTTCTTCTCCCCCGTCGGGTCCCACTTCGCACGCAAATCCCCCCTGCGCTTCCGTGGATGGAACAACACCGAATCCACTCCGCGGCCCCACTTGTGCACGTTTTTTACCTTGTGCTCCTCCAAGGCCGCGATCGCTACTGACGACGGCGCCAGCGTCATCTGCGCCATATTGTGCAAGGTGCGCGTCCAGCGCCACGCCGCCGATTCCAATAAACCCAGGCGGTACTTCGCGGCAAAGCCCGCCACGTCAGTCTGGAACAGCGCAATGCACGGCACTTTTTGTTGCTTTGCCACGATCGCCCCAATCCCACCCAACACAAACGGACTAGCCAAATGGATAATGTCCGGCTTGAACTCCTTCACCGTTTTAAGCACCCGACCACTAGGAATCCCGACGGGTAAGGAATCCACGCGGGGCACCATCACCGTGGGCACACGAACAATGGGAAAGCCCATGTAGTCCGGGATTTCCTCCTGGTACTCGCGAGCGCCAGGAGCGATCACCACGGCCTCAACCCCCGTCTCCTTGAGGTGCTCCAACACCCGCAGGACCGAATTGGTTACGCCATTGACGTTGGGCAGGAAGGACTCGGCAACAATGGCAACACGCATGCCCGCATTATTCACCGTCACACCGAACACGTCATGGAATTGCGGGGAACCTTAGGTTAATTTTCCCGCCCGACGGGCACGGGGTTTGGCAAGGGTGCTCACTGCCCACCAGGCAAGACCCGCGATCAAGGTGGACGCAACAGCGACCGATAGCGCCGGGATGATAGCCAACGTCCACTGACGGCCCTCCACCTTCACGATGTCCGGGTTGGACTTGGCATACGCCACCCACACCTGCTGCCCTTCCCCAATGCCGGACGGGTAGAGCAGGCCGTACGGCGGAGTGTGGAAGCGCCCTTGCTCATCCTGGTATTCAACCGACATGCGCAGCGTGGACACACTGTTCACCGTGGCGATACCCCGGCCAGGGTCCTTGGCAATGAGGTAATCGTTGTACGCCGGACCTGCCACCATGGCCACGCTGCCGAGCATCGCGCACATGTACAACACGATGATCAGCTGGTGGAGCCTACGGCGGGCGATCTCCCGCGTCACAACAATCCTCACTCCTGGTGCCCTTTCACCCTACTTTTCCACCCTATTTTTTCAACCGCTCGGCCAATTCCCGGCGGGTAGCGCGGGTAGTCACAGCCTCGATCACCAGGATGGGGTGCGGGGAATCGATGTTGTCCATCAACTCATCCAGCAACTCCGCAGTGCTTTCTGCCCGCGCATAGGCCACACCATAGCCTTCACACAGGGACTCAATATCCACATCATGCGGCGTACCAAAAGCCTGCTCAAACTGCTCGCGCAGCGTTGGCGCCCCCACTTCAAGCCCTTCGAAAATGCCACCACCATTGTCATTGGCCACGACGATAGTGAGGTTGCTCGGCCGTGGCTGCGTGATCCCTTCACCGCCCACGAGCAGCCCGCCAATGTCATGGAGGAACGTAAGGTCCCCCATCAAGGCAACGGTGCGGGGTGCGCGGATCTCCTCCGGATGGAGCGCCTGCGTGGCCAAGGCAATGCCAATGGCCTGGGAGATCGTGCCATCAATGCCGGCTGCGCCACGCGCCGCATATGTGGATACACCATCGAAGGGCATACCCACCAAACTGGCATCACGCACTGGGTTGGAAGACCCCAGAACCATCGTGTCGCCCACACCCAACGTGTCACACACAGCTGCGGCGACGTGCAGGCCGGTGAACCCAAACGACTCATCTGCCAGGGCATCACGCACTGTCTGTACACCAACGTCACCTGCTGCCTCGCAGATCTTCAACCACGTATCGGTGGGCTGCCCCGTGACGTTCACGCGGCTGCCACGGCGCTGCGGGTTACCAGTGAACGTGTCTGTGCGGGACAGTCCAATGACTTCAATGGTCGAATCTGCCATGAGCGCCAACACATCCCGGTGGAGCGTCGGATGGCCAACAACGATGACCTGCTCCGGTTTTGTCGACGCCGCGAAGTCCCCACCGTCATGACTAATAGCTACCTCGTCTTGCACGAAGAAACGCGCCGCCAAGGGGTGGACCTGGTGGAACGGTGTTGGGGCAGTCGGCTCCGCGATGGTGGGCACGTGCTCCAGTCCCGGTACCTCCCACGCCTCATCACCAGCGATGACAAGCGTGTTTTTGCCCAAGTCCACGTCCACCGCGCCGTGGTCCACAAAACCAGCACCGTCGCGTTTCAGATGGCCCGGCCCCACCCGGCGCGGCTGGCCCGCCTGCTCAGGCAGTGCTTGCGGTACGAGCGGAGTGTCAAAGGCAACGTTGATGTGCACCTGGTCAGCCACAAAGGAGATCGGGTCAGCCTGGGTAGTGACCTGTTGGGTTTCCGCGTAACGGCCAAAAATGCCCTGCTGCCAGATGGTTTGGGACGCGCCCGTGCCCACGAGACGCTCCGGCCGGTCCGCACTCACCACCACCAGTGGTGTGTGGGACATGTGGGCTTCCACCACCGCTGGGAAAGCATTGGCTACGGCAGTGCCCGACGTCATCACCACACCCACATGGCGCCGCTGCACACGTGCAAGACCAAGGGCAGTGAAAGCTGCCGAACGCTCATCAAGCCGCACGTGCACCGTGATGTCCTCACGCGCCAGCAAGGCGAACGCAAGCGGGGAATTACGTGAACCGGGGCTCAAAACAACATCCGTGACGTGCTCTGCGAGTACCCGTGCCACATGTTGTGCCAGTTCAAGTGAATCGGGGGAATCCACTGAGTTAGCCATCCTCTTTCTCATTAGATCTATGTGGATCTAGTTGGACGCCTTCATTTCGTCGAGAATCTTCTTCAGATCATCCAGCATGCTTTGGAAATCATCCTTGACATCCTCCGGTACCTCCGTTGGAATCTCGGTGGGCAGATCCTTGGGAATCTCCGTTGGAAGTGTGACCTCGCCGTCACCGTCCTTTTCGCTGTTGAACAGGCTTTCCCAGAAGCTGTCCTTCCCCGTAGTCACGGTCTCCGTTTCAGTGAGAGTGACCGGCGCTGGTGGCGGCTGGTTCGCGCGCGATTCCGCACCCCGCCACAGGAAGAACAGCACCACACCGGCTAGTGCAACAAGTACTGCGATTACCCCCAGCACAATGGTGGTGTTGTTGGTTTTCTCCGCGTTATCGGGCGCAAACTGCTGCCCATACTGGTCGTGTTGGCCATGCCCGTTGTAACCACCCGGATGATACGGCTCGTCATACGGCTGCGGTTCGCTGTAGCGGTCCTCATATTCGGGGGAATAATTACCGATGTACGCCGTCTGATTATCTTCATTCGGCATGTACTGCCGTGGCGCCGGCGAGGTTGAGCCCATGTATTCCGTCTGGTCGTCCGAATTAGCCTGCGGGATCCTGCGCGTCTGATCATCCATAAGGCACATCGTAGCTGCCACCGGTGACACCAAGGATGTCCCAGCACCGTCGCAGCCGGTCAAACCAGAAATCCTTGCGCTTCCCTGAGGCGGCCAACGCCATCAAGCGGTCCGGATCAGGCTCGCACGTGGCGGCGTTTAAGCAGCCTCCACGAAGCTCCTGTTTTTCCGCAACATCCTCTGCAAACAGCCGCTGCGTGCCCAGCCCCGCGGCATTAACAGTCACAGGGCTATCAGTTATCGACGTCTCCACCGCCTTCGCCGCGATCAACCCCACACCAATCCCCACTGCCGTATCTAGCGCCGAGGCAACGGTGATGCTCATATTGTGCGCGGCAAGGTCTTTCGCGATGGTGAGCGTATTGCCCACTCCACCCAGTGGCGCAACCTTCGCCACCGCGACATCGGCCGCATCAAGCGCGGCCACGCGATAGGGGTCTGCTGCCTTTCTAATCGACTCATCCGCAGCAACCGGAACATCCGTCCGGCGGCGCACCTCGGCGAGCTCCTCCACCGTTGCACAGGGCTGTTCGATGTAGCGCAGCATCCCGCCAGCAGCCTCCGCTAACGCCTCGGCCGCCTGGATTGCCTCATCTACAGTCCACCCACCATTCGCATCCACGCGCAGCTCCGCGTCGGGGCGGTGGGTGTGGACGGTGGCGACGCGAGCCAGATCGTCGATAAGCGATTGCCCTTTCTCTGCCACCTTGATTTTGAAGGTACCCACCCCCGGGAAGCGCTCAAGCACACCTTCGACCTCAGACGCGGCAACGGCGGGCACCGTGCCATTGATTCGCACGGCACGATCCCCCAAGTCAAGTCCCTGATAGCCCTGGTAGGCGGCCTCCAACCCGGCGCGCAACCACGCCGCGGATTCTTCGTCGCCGTACTCCACGAAGGGCGCGAACTCGCCCCACCCCGCCGGGCCGTCGATGAGCAGGGCCTCCCGCGTGGTGATCCCCCGGAACGGCACCGCCATC
>NZ_VXKH01000075.1 GCF_008693065.1 Corynebacterium tuscaniense
CACGCAGGTGCCGCCGAGCGTCCCGCGCTCGATCATCACCACCGACTTCCCGAGCGTGCTGGCGCGGATCGCAGCGGCGAACGCGCCGCCTCCCGATCCGATGATGGCGAGATCGTACTTCGTAGGCATCGCTACTCCTGTCAACTCTTGGCTTTCTGCTCTGTCTCAGCCATACTGGACCTTCCAGTGCAGGGGAAGGTCAAGCGCGGCCACGGAGGGAGACAGCAATGTGGATCGGAGAACTCGCCGAGAGGGCGGGCACTACCGCGAAGACCCTTCGCTTCTACGAGGAACAGGGCCTTCTGCCCCCGACCGAGCGCACGCCGTCCGGATACCGCGACTACGCGCCCGAGACGGTCGCTCGGATCGACTTCATCCACCGCGGCCAGGCCGCGGGTCTCACTCTCGCCCAGATCCGCCAGATCCTCGACATCCGCGACGGCGGCCATGTGCCCTGCGAGCACGTGCGCGACCTGCTTGACGTGCGCCTCGCTGAGATCGAGCAGCAGATCGCGCAGCTCTCCGTGCTGCGCGACACTATCGCGGACCTTAGCCAGGACGCCGCGCACCCGGATCCTGAAACGTGCAGCACCGATCAAGTGTGTAGGTACTTGTAGACGGCGGGAGTCAATGACTCAAACGCTACAACCCCGATATGCGCTAGCGCATGTCGATGCCGCCGGTGCCCACCTCGATGATTTTGGTGGTGGCCGCGATAGCACACAGCAGCGGCATCGGGGCGGAGGCCTGCAGCGCGAAGTGGTGGACTCGGAAGGACGCGTTGTTCACGCCGATTTCGTCCGCAGCCTGGGTGATCTCCAGACGAGTCTTGGCGATCTTTTCCGCAGATGGCCCGCACTAGCTGCCGAAGGCGTAATGCCCGAAGCTTAAGAAGCCGAACGCTTTCATTGGATAACACTCCTTTTGATGGTGTTAACGAGAGGGGGTAACTTTGCAACGACATACCGTCGAGTTCAAATTCAACGTGACCTAAGGCGCGCTAGTGTTAGTCGTATAACAACACGTGCTGCCATTTACCTTCGCATCTCGCTCGATACCCTGCTGTGGGGGTTACTCGTAGCGAAGCGAGCTGAGCATCCCGGTTTCCATGTGATAGGCGTTATGGCAGTGAAATGCCCATTCACCGGGGTTGTCAGCGATCAGGTCGGCGATCATGGTTTCACCGTGGCGGAGAAGGACGGTGTCCTTGCGTAGCCCGCCGCTGCCGGGCAGCGCCCACGTGTGGCCGTGGATGTGCATGGGATGGGGCATCATGGTCCTGTTGCGCATGACCATCCGCAGGCGCTGGCCCTCCTGCACGGTCGCGGAGGAGGATTGGCCGTCAGTGAGAATGTTCCATTCATACGGCATCATCTGCCCGCCCAGGTCGATGCTGACTTCTCGGTCTGGTGTGCCCTCGGGCAGGAGTGCACGGTCTGCTGGCTTCAGGGAGGACAGAAGCAGTCCGGTGGACGACAACTCGGGGAAGTCGACATCGGGGTGGGGGGCTTGGCCGCCGGCGGTGCGGATGACGGCGAAGGCGCGGTCGTCTTTACCCACCGCCAAAGCCGTGAGCGGGAAGATGCCGTCGTCGAGGATGACCTCGACGTCGACACGCTCGCCCATCGACAGGTAGATCGATTCGGTCTCCCGAGGCTGGACGGGGAAGCCGTCGGTGTGGGTGACGGTCATGCGGTGACCACCGAGGGCCACCTTGAAGATGGTGTCACCGCCGGAGTTGATAAACCGCAGGCGGGCCTTGTCGCCCGGGCGAGCCTCGAAGGTCCGGTGAGCACGGGGGATACGTCCGTTGATGAGGTAGTGCGGATACATCACATCGCCGGCGTCCCCGCCCAGTACCCGGTCCGGGGTGCCGTGCATCATATGGCCGTGACCTCCCATTCCCATCCTCCCGTTATGGTCGCCCGAACCCATTTTGGTGAGCTTGTCGAGCTCATCGTCGGGAGTGCCCTGAATGCCGTCGACCCAGTCGTCGAGCACAATGGTCCACTCGACGTCCTGATCCTCTTCGTCGTCCGGGTCGCGGACGATCAGAGGGGCGTGCAGACCCCGGTCGAGTTGCAGGCCGGTGTGGGAATGGTAGAAGTAGGTGCCACCGTGGGGGACTTCAAAAGCATAGGAGAAAGACTCGCCAGGTTCAATGGGGTCCTGGGTCATGCCGGGCACACCGTCGGCTGCGTTGTGGAGTGCGATGCCATGCCAGTGGATGGAGGTGCTCTCAGGCAGTTCATTGGTGATATCGACCTGGAGGACGTCGCCGGCGGTGGCCTCAATGGCCGCATCCCCGGTGTCAGAGACGTATCCCCACGTCTTGGCTTCGATGCCGCCGATATCCAGGGAGAGAGGCCGGGCGGTCAGTGTCCGGCGCACCGTCGGCTCACCGAGCGCAGTGGGAGTGGGGCGAAGGGAGGGACCTGGTGCCGAGACAGCGGGTCCAGGGTCGCTGGTGCAGGCGGCCACGGCCCCGGTGCCGGCGAGGATGAGCCCGCCGAGCAGAAACTGTCGTCGGGAAAAAGCGTTCGTCATGATTTAACCGTCCTTGGTGCAAGATTTCAGTGACACGGGAGACAGGCGCAGGTGAGGACCCTGCTGAGCCATCACGTCAGGCGCAGGTCTGTGACACAGGTGGCACCGTCATCGGTGGTGGAAAACTCCGTGGTGCCGGTACGCCCCTGGTAGCTGACCTCAATCAGCCCGGTGGCATCAGCGGGAAGCCAGAAGCCAACAAACCCGTTATCGAAGGTGGTTGTCGCCTCGTCCACCAGCACCTCACCGGTCGTCTCATCGGTGATCGTGACCTGGATATCCTCATTGTCGAGTTCCCCCACGCAGGTCGTGAGGCTGTGGTAGAAGCAGTCGTGGGTGGAGGTGAGATAGGGTGCGATCGAGACATACGTCTGATTGTCGGGAAGATCGACCACGACTTCCTGGTCACCGCTCGAGAGCAGCAGTTCATCGGGACGCACTGAGGCGATCAGATCCGTGGGGCGCTCAGTGACCTTCTGCCGGTCGAGGTGATCAATGATCTCCACCGCGTCCATGTCGGCCAGGCCATGGGTAGTCAGGAATGCATCTTGGGACACCGTCCCGTCGGCCGTGGGTTCCGGGTCGGTGGCCGAACACCCCGTGAGGGCGAGGGCCAGGGCTGCGGCTGCGATCGCTGCTCGTTTCACGTCAATCTCCTTGGATCGTGGTAACACTGTGAGAAGACACCGCCTCAAGGTCGGTGCCATACTTTTATCTTGCACGGGTGCCTGACGGAGTAGAAATCAAAAACCCTGCTCACAGCCCTATAACAGGGCGAAAAGGGGGTGAGTTCGGTGGGCTGGGTCACCACCGGGACACCACTCCACAGCCGTGGGCGATGTCCTTCTACCCGCCCCGGGTATGCGGTGCAGGCAGTGAAATCCCTGGTGGCGCCTGCTGAACCGATGAGGAGAGGCGATGCCGCCGGCCCGGGGTGGGGCACAGGGGTGACGGCGGTCGAAGGGTGATGTTTGAAGATTTGATGAAGATTTCCCCGCCGGGCAGTGAGCGAGGGTGGTATTTCCCTTGCCCGGAGCGATACTGGGGTCTATGGCTGACCGCACACCGACCACCGCCACGCCCCTGGGGCGGGTGCTGGTCGTCGATGATGAACAACCCCTGGCTCAGATGGTGTCCTCCTACCTCATCCGGGCTGGCTTCGATACCCGCCAGGCGCACACCGGCATCCAGGCCGTGGACGAAGCCCGTCGCTTTTCCCCCGATGTTGTGGTGCTGGATCTGGGGCTGCCCGAACTCGACGGCCTGGAGGTGTGCCGACGGATCCGCACCTTCTCGGACTGCTACATCCTCATGCTCACCGCGCGTGGCAGCGAGGACGACAAGATCAGCGGTTTGACTCTGGGGGCGGATGACTACATCACCAAACCTTTTAGCATCCGGGAACTGGTGACCCGAGTGCATGCGGTGCTGCGCCGCCCGCGCACCAGCACCACCCCACCGCAGGTGACCACCCCCTTGATCGTTGGTGACCTCATCCTTGACCCCGTCGCCCAGCAGGTGCGGGTGGGGGAGACGACCGTGGAGCTCACCCGCACGGAGTTCGAGCTGCTGGTTGCCCTGGCCCTGCGCCCCGGCCAGGCGCTGACCCGCCACGACCTGGTCACCGAGGTCTGGGACACCGCCTGGGTCGGTGATGAACGCATCGTCGATGTCCACATCGGCAACTTGCGTCGCAAGCTCGGCACCGATACCCGGGGTCGGGGGTTTATCGACACCGTGCGTGGCGTGGGCTACCGGGTGGGGCAGCCATGAATCACGGACCCGGCCTGACCTTCCGCTTCCTGGCCGCCCAGGTGTTGGTCGTGGTAATTAGCCTGCTGGTGGCCGCGGCCGTGGCCACGATGGTGGGCCCGACCCTGTTCCATGATCATATGTTGATGGTCGGCCGGGAGGACCCCTCGCTGGAGCTGTTTCATGCCGAGCAGGCCTACCGGGATGCCAACCTGATCACCCTGGCCGTCGCCCTGCCCACTGCCTTGATCAGCGCCCTACTGGCCAGCCTGTGGTTATCGCGTCGTCTGCGCACCCCCCTGCAGGATCTCACCCACGCCGCTACCAGCCTGGCGGCCGGTAACTCCCGTATCCGCGTGCCCGCCGGAGAAGCAGGTCCCGAGGTCGCCACCCTGGCGCATGCCTTCAACACCATGGCCGACCGGCTGGAACACACCGAACAGGTCCGCCGCCAGATGCTCTCTGATCTGGCCCACGAAATGGGCACCCCCTTATCGGTGCTCACGGTCTACCTCGATGGTCTCCAGGACGGGGTCGTGGACTGGAATAATGCCAACCACACGATCATGGCTGACCAACTCACCCGCCTGACCCGGTTGATGGAAGACATTGACGATGTCTCCCGGGCCCAGGAACACCGGATCGATTTGGACCTGGCGGAGGAAGGGCTCGGGGATCTGCTCCATACCGCTGCTGCTGCCGCGGGGGAAGCCTATGCTGACAAAGGCGTCGATTTACAAGTCGAGACCATTACGGACACCGCCCGGGTGCTCGTGGACCGGCAACGCTTCGGCCAGGTGATGAGCAATCTTCTGTCGAACGCGCTACGGCACACCCCGGCCGGCGGGCAGGTCCGGATCAGCGTCCACCGCCAGGGGGCGTCCACCGCGCTCATCCACGTCGCTGATGACGGCGAGGGAATCCCCCCTAGCCAACTCGGACATATCTTCGAACGCTTTTACCGGGGGGATGCCGCCCGCAGCCGGGACAACGGCGGGTCCGGTATCGGTCTGACCATCTCCAAGGCATTGATCGAGGCCCACGGCGGCACTCTCACCGCCACCTCCCTCGGGCCCGGTCGCGGAGCGGTGTTTACCCTCCGCCTCCCGCTGTCCCCTCCCGACAGTGAGGAGGCTGCCCGGTGATCACACCCTGCCCCGCGCGAGGGCCGCGCCCTCCACCCCTTGAAGATATACCCCAGATAGCATCGCCGAATCCCACCGACCCGTAGGAGCTTTCTCATGATCACCTCCCCGCCCCGCCTCTTGCCGATGGCCTCCCACGGCTGCAGCTGTTGCGGACCTGCCTCACGTGCCGACACCGCCTCCATCCCTGCCGCCAGCGACTCGTCAGCAGGAGGGGCCTCCCCTAGCTACCAGGTCACCGGCCTGACCTGCGGCCACTGCGCGAAAAGCGTGACCCAGGCCCTTCAGGCCCTCCCCCAGGTCGACGACGTCCAGGTTGATCTCGCTGCTGGTGGTGTTTCCACCGTCACGGTCACCGGTGTCGTACCTCCGGAGATGGTTCGCCGGGCCATCGAGGAGGCCGGCTACACCGTCTTATCCTGATCAGTTTTACCCATCATCTCGACCCCGACCGGGTTGAGCGAAAGGAACGTCATGAGCACTCCCCACCATTCCAGCAATCACCATGGTGATCACCCCGCTCCGGAAACAGGCCACACCCACCACCCGGATCATGCCGGCCACGAACACCACGCAGATGCCGACACCCACGGCCAGGCGATGCCCCACGATCACCCGCACTCCGCCCTGGACGAAGACCACCAAGTTCATGGTCACGGCGAACACGCCGGACACAGCACCGCAATGTTTCGGGACCGCTTCTGGTGGTCGCTGATTCTGTCCATTCCCGTCATTATTTTCAGCCCCATGGTCGCCGAGCTGCTCGGCTACCACCTCCCGGCATTCCCCGGATCCACCTGGATCCCCCCGGTGCTGGGCACGATCATCTTCGTCTACGGCGGAACGCCTTTCCTCAAGGGCGGATGGAAAGAACTGAAATCCCGCCAACCCGGGATGATGCTCCTGATCGCCATGGCCATCACCGTGGCGTTTGTCGCCTCCTGGGTCACCACTCTGGGGCTGGGCGGTTTTGAGCTGGACTTCTGGTGGGAGCTGGCTCTGCTGGTGACCATCATGCTGCTGGGCCACTGGCTGGAGATGCGCGCTCTCGGGGCCGCGTCCTCCGCGCTTGACGCGCTGGCTGCCCTGCTGCCGGATGAGGCCGAGAAAGTCATCGACGGGACCACCCGCACCGTGGCCATCTCCGAGCTGGTCGTCGACGACGTCGTGCTGGTGAGGGCCGGTGCCCGGGTGCCGGCCGACGGTACCATCCTCGACGGAGCCGCCGAATTCGATGAGGCGATGATCACCGGCGAATCCCGGCCCGTCTTCCGCGACACCGGTGACAAGGTGGTCGCCGGTACCGTGGCCACCGACAACACCGTCCGCATCCGGGT
>NZ_VXKH01000076.1 GCF_008693065.1 Corynebacterium tuscaniense
CAAAAATTCGACGGTTGCGCCAGGGCCAGCATCGACGGCGAGGCGGACGGCGCGCGCGACGTTCGTGGCGTCCATCTTCGGGCGGTCGCCGGACTGCGGGCCAGCCAGCATGTCAGTGTCTGTGCGGCCTGGGTGGATGGAGGTGACGCGCACAGCGCCCTTCTCCTCCAGCGCCAACGTGTCGGTGAAACCTTTCAGCGCGAACTTCGACGCGCAGTACGCGGAGTGCTCGGGCACACCATGGAAACCGGCACCAGAATTAATCGCGATGATCAAACCATTCGAGCGGCGCAGCGCCGGCAGCAGTTCACGGGTCAGGATGACCGGGGCAAGGAGGTTGAGGTCGAGGGTTGCGCGCCAGATGTCGTCGTCAAGCTCCTCAAAAGGCCCCTTGTGCAGCACACCCGCATTGAGCACGAGGACGTCAAGCTCCTCGATGCCTCGCACTGCCTCACGGATCGCAGCCGGATCGCGCAGGTCAACCTCAAAAGGCTCGGCGCTGGGCAGCTTATCGACGACCCCCGCTGCATCCCGCGACGCCCCCGCAATCACGTGGTGATCCTTGCCCAGCTCTTCCACGATCGCGCGGCCGATACCGCGGGTTGCGCCGGTGATGAGTGCCTTCTTCATGCCTTGATCCCCTTAAACTTCCGGCCAAGCTCACGCGCGATTTCACGGTCTTCCGTGCGGCGCTTAATGGCCTGGCGCTTGTCATAGTCCTGCTTACCTTGGGCAAGCCCCAATTCCACCTTGGCAAGCCCGTCCTTGAGGTAAAGCTTCAACGGCACGAGGGTCTTATTGCCGTCGCGGATCTTGCCCTCGAGCGAGTCGATTTCGCGGCGGTGCAGGAGCAACTTGCGGGTGCGGCGTGGCGAGTGGTTCGTCCACGAGCCCATCGAGTACTCGGGGATGTGGAGATTGCGGAGCCAGACCTCGCCGTCGTCGATAGTTGCGTAGGCCTCGACGAGGGAGGCCTTGCCATCGCGCAGGGACTTGATCTCCGTGCCCTGGAGGACAATCCCGGCCTCGTAGGTGTCCAGAATCGTGTAATCATGCCGCGCTTTGCGGTTTGCGGCGATAACACCCGCGCCGGGAGATTTCTTCTTCTTAGCCATAAGTTACTTACGAACGTAGGAGCGCAGCGCCACCTGTGCAACCAGCCCGGACACCACCAGGGCAGCCAAACCCACCAACGGCATCACGGTCCACACCGCTGAATTTGGCAACTTGGCTATAAGCAGGTTTTCGTAGACTTTGCCAAGCATCGGGTCGATCAGCTGAGACTTAGTCAGCCACACGCCAATCGTGGCCACCACGGCGCCGATGAACACGGAAACCACGGCCTCCAGGACGAATGGCGCCTGGGTGAACCAGCGGGTAGCGCCCACCATGCGCATAATGGAGATTTCCTCACGGCGGTTGTAGGCCGCCAGCTGCACCATGTTGGAGATAAGGAAGATCGCTGCCAGCGCCTGGGCCGCCGCCACAATGAACGTGGCGTTACGGAAAGAATCCATCGAATCGGCCACGCCACGCACATCGCTTGCCTGGTCCGCGATGAAGGTGACCTGTGGCTTATCGCGGATCGCTTCAATCGGCGCTGTGTCAGCCGGATCCGTCAGGCGCACGTGTAGTGCCGCCGGCATCGAGTCGCGTGATGTCTCCTGCACCAACACCGGATCAGACTTGCTGAACAGCTCCGCGAAGCGCTCATAAGACTGCTCACGGTTGCGGAAAGTCACTGATTCCACGCGGTCATCAGCCTGTAGTGCGTCGCGGATTTCGGCACAGCCTGACGATGTACAGTCCTTGTCCGACGCGGAGATCTCCTCATCCAGCTCCACCATCACTTCAACGCGGTCCAAGTACAGCGTCTTAGTCTCGCTAGTCACCTGGGAAATCAGGATGCCGGCACCGACAAGCGCCAGGGACAAAGTGGTGGTAATAATAAGCGCGATAGTCATGGTCAGGTTGCGTCCGAGACCACGGAACCCTTCGCGAAAAATGAAATTCCAGTTCACGTCAATCCTCCCTAGCTTCCGTGAACGCTGTACACGCCGTGGTGGTCATCGCGCACAAGCTTGCCCAAGTGCAGCTCGATCACGCGCTTGCGCATGTCATTGACAGCGCGGGCGTTGTGCGTGGACATCACCACAGTGGTCCCCAACCGGTTAATCCGGGCGAGCAACGCCATGATGTCGTCTGCGGTGGAGGGGTCAAGGTTGCCCGTCGGCTCATCCGCAAGCAACAACGGCGGGCGGTCCACGAAGGCACGGGCAACGGCAACTCGCTGCTGTTCACCACCGGAGAGCTCACTGGGCATCCGGTGCGCCTTCGCATCCAGACCCACTATCTCAAGCGCTTCCGGCACGAGTTTGTTGATCTTGGACTTCGGCTTCCCAATCACTTCCAGCGCAAACGCCACATTGTCGTACACGCTGAGTTTAGGCAGCAGACGGAAATCCTGGAACACGTAGCCGATGGACTGGCGGAGCTTGTTCACTTCCTTGCCCTTCAACGCATTCACATGGAAGTCGTTGAAGTAAATATCCCCCGACGTCACGTTTTCCTCACGGATCATCAATTGCAAAAACGAGGATTTGCCCGAGCCGGACGGCCCGATAAGGAAGACGAATTCGCCGTTTTCAATGGTCAGCGACACATCATCCAAAGCCGGACGCGTTGACGTCGGATATGTCTTAGTTACATGAGAAAAGGTGATCACTTCAGCCACACTACCCGTTACGTAGCTGGGGGTGGCATCGAACCGTATGACGGCCGGATCGCGCTAAATAGCTATGCCACTACCCGGCCCGCATCCACCAACTTAGCTGCCTTATCAGCTTTGGTGGCAGACCAAAGAAGGATGACAATTTGCACAATGATTGTGGCGACCGGGAGAACGAATTGAGATCCCGTAACTACGCCATTGTCCGGTTTGAGAAAAACAAAAGCTAAGACCGAGAACAGTGCGCCCATAAAGCCAGTGATTGCCACTGCATTTAGGTATGGAATGGCTGCCTTGTGCCCTTCGCTCCATGCTGCATCGGACATGAGCGTGGCCTTCGTTCTGATGCCGATTGCCCCGTTGCGCTCCAAGCTACCTTTTTTGATAGCACCGCCCATCCCAAGCGATAGAAGCGAAAAAAGCAGCGCGCCAACGACCAAAAATACGTAACCGAACATAACCTCAGCTCCTTATGAGTCTTCTTGCTGTTGCTCCGCCATCCGCCAACGAATCCCGGCCTCCAGGAAGCCGTCCAGGTCCCCGTCGAGGACCTTCTGTGGGTCGTTGACCTCATAATTCGTGCGTAGGTCTTTGACCATTTGGTACGGGTGCAGAACGTACGAGCGCATCTGGTTGCCCCAGCTAGCATTGCCACCGGCGCCGAGCGCATCCATTTCGGCCTTTTCTTCTTGGCGCTTCTTTTCCAGCAGTTTGGACTGCAGGACGTTGAGTGCGGAGGCCTTGTTCTGGATTTGGGATTTCTCGTTCTGACAGGTCACCACAATGCCGGTGGGGATGTGCGTAATGCGTACTGCAGAGTCAGTCGTATTCACGGACTGGCCACCAGGCCCGGAGGAGCGGTACACATCAACGCGGATGTCTGAATCCGGAATATCAATGTGGTCCACTTGCTCCACCACGGGCAGGACTTCCACCTCAGCAAAGGAGGTCTGGCGGCGGCCTTGGTTATCAAAGGGAGAGATGCGCACGAGGCGGTGCGCGCCCTGCTCGACGGAAAGTTGACCATACATGTACTCGCCGTGGACAACGAAGGTAGCGGATTTAATACCAGCTTCCTCCGCATAAGAAATGTCGTAGACGTCAACTTTGTGCCCGTGCTTGTCCGCCCAGCGCGTGTACATGCGCATGAGCATCTCCGCCCAGTCGGCTGCATCCACACCGCCCGCGCCGGAACGAATGTTCACCACTGCCTCGCGCTCGTCGTATTCACCGGAAAGCATGGTGGTCACTTCCAGGCTGCTGATGGTGGCGGTAAGTTGTTCCAGTTCATCGTTCGCAAGCGATGCGTCGCCTTCTTCTTCGGCGAGTTCGTAGATGACCGGGAGGTCGTCGATACGCTGACGCAGATCACGCACCTTCCGCAATCGTGCCTGCACAGCTGATAGTTCGGTGGTGATTTTCTGCGCGTGGTCTGGGTCATCCCACAGGCTGGGGTCCGCGGCTTGGTCCTCGAGTTCGCGCGCGCGTGATTCCGACTCCTCGAGGTCCATGACCTTCTCAATCGTGGTCAGCGTGGAATTCAAGGAGTCAATGCGGGCGGAAATCTCGGGCTGCATAGGTGCGAAGTGTAGTTGACAGCGCCATAATGGCTGCCATGAACACATTGACTGCGGGATTCATTAAAGAGAATTTGCTTGTCGACGACACCAAGCTCGCCAACGCTCTCACCCGCACCGCCGGCCGCCTTGCTCTGCGCATGCGTGCTGCGGGTCTAGAAACTGCCCAGAAAACCTCCGTGTCTGATGTGGTGACGCAAGCGGATACTGCCGCCGAGCAGTTCGTTGTTGAGGCGCTGACGGCACTGCGCCCCGAGGATGGCCTGCTTGGTGAGGAAGGCGCCGCCAAGAAATCCACCAGCGGCCGCACGTGGGTGATTGATCCGGTAGATGGTACCTACAACTTTTCGTGCGGTTCCGATTATTTCTGTTCCGCGTTGGCGTTAGTGGAAGGTGATCCTGCTGAGCCGAAGCAAATTGTGGCCAGTGCGGTGACTCGCCCAGCGTTGGACACCACGTGGGTGGCTGAAGACGCTGGCGCTTCTGTCAATGGCACTCCCCTTCCCACGCTGCGATCTGCCCCACTGGAATCCCTTGCGCTGGCCACCTACCTGCACCCCCGTGACATGAACAACGCCGCTATTCGCGACACATGGCTCGATGCCGTGAACCGCGCCGCCACTGTGCGCATGTTCGGTGCTGGTTCCATCGACTTGGCCACCGTAGCCAGCGGTGGAGTGGGCGGATGGCTCCAGCATTCCGTTCCCGCCTGGGACTGGCTGCCTGGAAAAGCACTGGTGGAGGCAGTGGGTGGCCGCGCCGAGCAGATCACCGCGGGTGGAGTGACCTGGAGTGTAGCCGGCAATCCCCAGCTAGTGGCGGATGTTCTAGCTAAACTTGAGAGCCATGTCTAACTACTCCGACGATTTGGCACTGGCCCTTGAACTGGCGGATACCGCCGACGGCATCACCCTTGACCGCTTTGAATCCTCGGATCTCTCCGTTGATTCCAAACCGGATATGACTCCGGTGACGGATGCGGACCTCGCTGTTGAGGCTGCCCTTCGCAGCCTCCTGGAGGATGCCCGTCCCGCCGATGCTGTGCTCGGTGAGGAATACGGTGGCAACGTCACCTTCTCCGGCCGCCAGTGGGTCATTGACCCGATCGATGGCACCAAGAACTTCGTCCGGGGTGTGCCGGTGTGGGCCACCCTGATAGCCCTGCTTGAGGACGGTAAACCCGTCGTCGGTGTTGTCAGTGCCCCTGCCCTGGCCCGCCGTTGGTACGCCAGCGAAGGAAGTGGCGCGTGGCGCACGTTCGGCGACGGCGCTGTGCGGAAGTTGTCTGTGTCCGGGGTGGACCAGGTGGAGGATGCGTCGTTGGCGATTTCGTCGCTAAGCGGCTGGCATGATCGCGGCCTGCGTGAGAATCTCATTGCGCTGACGGATGCAACGTGGCGTCTGCGTGGCTACGGCGACTTCTTCTCGTATTGCCTGGTTGCCGAGGGTGCCGTGGATATTGCTGCAGAGCCGGAAGTCTCCCTGTGGGACCTGGCGCCGCTAGCGATCCTGGTGACTGAGGCCGGCGGGCGTTTCACTTCCTTGGCTGGTGAGGATGGCCCGCACGGTGGCGATGCCCTGGCCACGAACGGCCTGCTTCACGAGGGCGTTCGCCAACGCCTTACGCGAGCCTAAAACCCTGCCCCGGCCCCGGTGCGGCGTTGAGGTCCCGCATCACGGCGTCAATATTGCGCGAGACCGTCGGCGCGTGAAGGCCACCCTGTAGAGGTGTGTGGCACGACAAGTTCACCGGCTGTGGCAGCATCCCACCGTTGATCATGCCGACCAACCGGTCCCCCGCATACACCGGGGCACCGGAGTCTCCCGCCATCGCGCACACCTGCGTGACGTGGCGGGCCGGCTCAGACGCCCACACCACGCCGCAGGTCACGCCCGTCGCATACCCGTTCTTACACAGCGTGTCACCGGTCTTGGTCCAACCCCCGAACGAGCGGATCGTTGTTCCGTTGTAGCTTCCGGCCACTTCAGCGTTTGGACCCAGCTCAATCACGGAATAGTCCAGCGCACCGTTCTTGCGCACGATGCGGCCCGAGTAGCCCGCCTCCAATGAATCCGCCGCGGCCACCGGCTCCCCCACGTTGCCACAGTGGCCTGCC
>NZ_VXKH01000077.1 GCF_008693065.1 Corynebacterium tuscaniense
CGCCGGCCAGCGCATCGCCGGCATGGGCTCCCGCGGCTGGTCCACTGGCTCCCACCTTCACTTCGAGGTCCACCCAGCCGGGGGCGACGCAATCGACCCGGCACCGTGGCTCGCCGAACGAGGCATTAGCCTCTAAAGTCGCGCACAGAACCTCATCCTCCTCCCGCCTTGGGACGGAGGATTTTTCTTTTGCCACCCCCAAAAACTACCCCCGCGCCCGACCGTCACATTAACAACATCTGCAACACTAGCCACTCTCGTATCCAGCTGTTTTGAAGGAATCTTTCGCACGTGCGAGCTAATTGCGCACGTCAGCTGACATAAATAGGCATTGATCAACGAGAAAAGCGCGGATAGCATGTTGCGAGTTGAAAATTCTCACATGTTTCCCTCAATCTCTCAAAAGGACGACATGAAAAAACGATTCATCGCCGGCGCCATCGCTCTGGCCATTCCGCTCGCGGCCCTGCCCGCCAATGCCTTTACCGTCTCTGTCAACGGCCAAGCCGTTGATGACCTCGCGCCTGCCCTGCCGGACCTTGGCAAGGCCCTCGACGACATCTTCACCAAGGGCGCCACGTTCTCCGCCGCCGGCTACAGCATCGTCTACGATCCGCGCATTCTGCCGCAGTACAACGAAGCGGAGGCCACGCCTGGCGTGACCACGAATACAGTCACGCCCCAGACTGGTGTTTCGCCGGCTGGACAGTCCGTCGTGATGCCGGCTGAAGGTCGCTTCACCTCTGGCTTCGGCCCGCGTTGGGGCTCAGTCCACCGTGGCATCGACATTGCCAACAACATTGGCACCCCGGTTAAGGCCGTGATGGACGGCACTGTGATCAACGCCGGCCCCGCCCAAGGCTTTGGCAAATGGGTGCGCCTGCGCCACGATGATGGATCCATCAGCGTGTACGGCCACGTGCATTCCTTCAACGTGCAGGTTGGTGAGCGCGTAACCGCCGGCCAGCAAATCGCCCAGATGGGTAATGAGGGCCGCTCTACCGGACCGCACCTACACTTTGAAATCCTGCCAGATGGTCAAACGCAGGTGGACCCGGTGCCGTGGTTCGCGCAGCGCGGCATCACCATCTAGAGCAGCGCCTTACAACTTCTCCATCGGCACGCCTCCGATGAGCATGAGGCGCACGGTTCCGCTGGAACCAAAGTCGATGGTGACGGTCTCCCTGGCCCCTGAACCATCGACGCTCATGACCGTGCCCAACCCATACTTCGCGTGGTTGACGCGGTCCCCCTTAGCCAGATGCAAATTCTTGTTGACCTTCATGCGGCTACCACCGCTGCGTGTCCGCATGGATTTGTGTGGTGTTGTCGGTGAGCTCCAGGCATCCGAGAAACCACCGTCGAAGGAGCGCTCCGGTTCCACCCGACGCCAGTCGATGAGGTCCTCTGGGACCTCTGCGAGGAAGCGACTGGCAGGGTTGGTTACCGGGCTGCCCCACGACGAACGCAGCATCGCCCGCGTGAGGTAGAGTTTTCGCCTCGCGCGGGTGATTCCTACATAAGCCAATCGACGTTCTTCGGCCAGCTCATCCGGGTCCCCCAAAGAACGCAAATGTGGGAACTGCCCATCTTCCCAACCAGTGACGAACACGATGGGAAATTCCAGCCCCTTCGCCGTGTGCAGCGTCATCATTGTGACCACACCTTGGCCTTCATCCGGAATTTGATCTGCATCAGCGACCAAGGAGACGCGCTCCAAGAACGCTTGGAGTGATCCCGGCGCGGGTTCTCCTTCCGCCACGTCAGCTGGTTCATCGCCCGGCATGGTTGCGTATGCCATCTGGTTAGCGGCATCGGAGGAGAATTCACGCGCCACCGATACCAATTCGTTGAGGTTGTCTAGGCGCGCGCCGTCCTGCGGATCATTCGAGGCTTCCAGTTCTGCCTTGTATCCGGTGACATCTAAGATGCGGGTTACCAGGCCACCTAGGTCCGGCATGCCGGTGACCTCATTGAGCAACTCGGGGATCTCAGCGATGAGCCCGTCGAGCATCTCCACGAAACCGCCGATGGCATTAGCGGTGCGGGATGCCACTCCGGGGACCTCCCCGGAAGCGACATCACGCAGAGCACGGCCAAAGCTGATCCCCTGGTTTTCCGCATGCAGTGCCACCATTGCTTGTGCTTTATCCCCAATGCCGCGCTTAGGCACGTTGATAATGCGACGCATACTCACGTCATCATCCAGGTTCTCCAGCACGCGCAGGTACGCGATGATGTCACGGATCTCACGGCGTTCATAGAAGCGCGTACCACCCACGACTTTGTAGGGAATCCCGGCACGAATGAAGATGTCCTCCAAAGCGCGGGAGGAATTATTCGTCCGGTACATCACCGCGATGTCGGAGTACTGCGCACCACGGTCCGTCAGGGCATCGATTTCACTAGCGACAAAGCGCGCCTCATCATGCTCATTATCCGCAACGTAGCCAATGATCTTGTCCCCCTCCCCCAAATCCGTCCATAGCTTCTTGGGGCGCCGGCCGACGTTTTGGGAAATCACGGCATTGGCTGCAGCGAGAATGTTCTGGGTCGAGCGGTAGTTCTGCTCCAGCAGGATCGTGGTGGCATTGGGATAGTCCCGCTCAAATTCCTCAATGTTTCGAATCGTCGCACCGCGGAAGGCATAAATGGACTGGTCCGAATCACCCACCACCGCGAGCTCCGGCGCCTGTGGTCCGTCCCCCACCAATGTGTGAATGAGCTCGTATTGTGCGTGGTTAGTGTCCTGGTACTCATCAACCAGCACGTGGCGGAAACGCCTGCGGTAGTACTCGAGCACTGGTGGGTGCTGCTTGAACAGCGCGACGACCTCCCCAATCAAATCGTCAAAATCCACCGCATTAGCGCCACGAAGGCGCCGTTGGTACTCCGCATACACGGCCGCCACCGTCACCTCAAACGGATTCTTCGTCGTAGTGGCCTGTGCCCGTGCTTCTTCGGGACCGATGAGCTCATTCTTGAGATTTGAGATCGCATTAGCCAGGGACCGCGGAGTGAACTTCTTCAGATCAAGGTTCATCTCTTTAGCGATCATGCCCAGCAACCGGCGCGAATCATCACTGTCATAAATAGTGAAGTTGCTGTTCAACCCCGGCACCAGCTGTGCCTGTTGGCGGAGGATGCGCACGCACACGGAGTGGAACGTAGCCACCCACATACGCTCCGCATGTGGCCCAATCAAACTCACCACACGGTCCCGCATTTCAGCGGCAGCTTTGTTGGTGAATGTGATAGCCAGGATCTCCCACGGAGCGACCGCCCGTTCCTGCAAAAGATAGGCAATACGCCGTGTCAAAACAGCGGTTTTGCCCGAACCCGCTCCGGCGACGATGAGTAGAGGTGAGCCAGAGTGTTCTACCGCAGCCTTCTGCTGCGGGTTAAGCCCCAGAGTTAAGTCAGTTCCCATGATGGATACCACCGTACTAGGCAGGTACGACACTGCCCTCCCCACGCTAGTTCATGCAGGCACATGGCAGAATGGAAGGCTATGGGCGAGGAGCAGTTTGAGATCAGGTACCCATCGGGGACGGATGACCCGTTGTCGGACGCGGAGATTCAACAGTATCGGCAGGAAATTGACCGGCTGGACCGCGTGATCTTGGACGCAGTGAAGCGCCGCTCCGAGATCTCCCGCGCCATCGGAAAAACTCGTATGGGATCGGGTGGCACACGCCTAGTGCACACCCGTGAAGTGGCCATCATCAACCAGTTCCGGGATGAACTGGGGGAAGAAGGACCAAACCTCGCCGCAATCCTGCTCAGGCTAGGGCGAGGGAAACTCGGCTAGAGGCCCACCAAGTGGGCCTCTAAGACAAAAAGTGGGCCTCTAAGGACAAAGGACGTGGGCCTCTAAGACAAGAAGTGGGCCCTAGTTTTGTTCGAGCGAATCGAGTACAACCTCGAATTCAAGCAGCTCTGCGCCGGTAGCCACCGGCTTGCGGGGCTGCTCCCCTTCTTTGTTGGCATGAGCGGCCTGGCCTTCGCCGGCCCACCATGCATCGTAGGACTCCTGGTCCGCCCAACGGGTGACCACGAAGTAGCGGTCCTCCCCCTTTACCGGGCGTAGTAATTGGAAGCCTTCGAAGCCTGGCTGACTGTCGATTGCGTGCTTGCGTGCCTGGAAACGCTCCTCGAGCTTTTCGCCAGCACCTTCAGGGACAGTGATTGCGTTAATTTTGACGATGCTCATGGCCCCATTATGACCCAAAATTTCACTAACCTGGGAGGCACACATTTATTTCCTCGATGATCAGCTCCCAAGGACACGCTATGACTGATTCCTCCGTCACCCCCTCCCGCGATATCACCCAGACCCAGGCATGGAAGAACTTGCAAAAACTTCATGCAGAGAAGAAAGCAATGACTCTGCGAGAGCTGTTTGACCGGGATGAGCAGCGTGCGCAGAAATACACGTTCGACGCCGCAGGCCTCCACGTCGACCTGTCCAAGAACCTGTTGGATGAGGACATCTTGGATGCCCTAGTGGCCCTGGCGGAAGAAGCCGACTTGAACCACGCAACGGAGCAGATGTTCCAGGGGGCTCATATCAACTCCACGGAGGACCGTGCGGTGCTCCACACCGCGCTGCGCCTGCCTGCGGAGGAGCATCTCACCGTCGATGGTCAGGATGTCGCCGCTGATGTGCACGAGGTCCTCGGTCGCATGCGAGATTTCGCGTCTAAGCTGCGCTCTGGTGCATGGTTGGGGCACACGGGCCACACCATTAAGAAGGTGGTCAACATTGGTATCGGCGGTTCAGACTTGGGGCCTGCGATGGCAGCCAGGGCCCTGCGCACCTACGCCACGGCGGGGATCACAGCGGAGTTTGTTTCCAATGTTGATCCAGCAGACATGGTCAGTGTCCTCGATGAGGCAGATCCGGGTGAGACGCTGTTCATCGTCGCCTCCAAGACTTTCACTACACAGGAAACGCTCTCCAATGCGCACGCCGCGAAGCGTTGGCTGTTGGAGCAGTTTGATGGGGATGAATCCGCCATCGCTAAGCACTTCGTGGCAGTGTCCACGAATGCAGAGAAGGTTGCGGAGTTCGGCATTGATACGGAGAACATGTTCCCGTTCTGGGATTGGGTTGGTGGCCGCTATTCCGTCGATTCCGCGATCGGCCTCAGCCTCATGGCTGTCATCGGCCCCCTCGATTTTATGCGTTTCCTCGAAGGCTTCCACACCATGGACGAGCACTTCCGTACCACCGACATCTGCGAGAACATCCCAGCTCTTATGGGCCTGTTGAACATCTGGTACCGCAACTTCCACGGTGCCGCCACACACGCAGTGCTCCCCTACTCACAGGACCTCGCGCGCTTCCCCGCGTACCTGCAACAACTCACCATGGAGTCGAACGGCAAGTCTGTGCTTATCGACGGCTCACCGGTCCCCACCGACACCGGAGAAGTCTTCTGGGGCGAACCAGGAACCAACGGCCAGCACGCATTCTTCCAGCTCATGCACCAGGGCACCTCCATGATCCCCGCTGACTTCATCGGTTTTGCCCGCCCGAAAGAAGACCTGCCCACCGCTACCGGCGAAGGCTCCATGCACGACCTACTCATGGGCAACTTCTTCGCGCAGACCAAGGTGCTGGCGTTTGGGAAGACGGTGGAAGAGGTGGAAGCGGGGGGCGTCGATAAGCAATTGGCCCCGCACAAAGTGATGCCTGGAAATCGACCGACAACGACGATCCTCGCAGACGAGCTCACGCCGCACGTACTGGGTGCGCTCATCGCTTTGTATGAGCACATCACGTTCACGCAGGGCGTGATCTGGGGTATCAACTCCTTCGACCAATGGGGTGTTGAACTGGGCAAAGCTCAAGCCAACGAGCTCGCCGCAGCCGTCTCAGGCGAGGAAGAACCCAATAGTGGGGACTCCTCCACCGACAACCTGATCACCTGGTACCGCAACCACGCTTGATGCGTGCCGCGTGAATCAAAACCGCTGCAAACCATAATAATTTGGTTTGCGGCGGATAAGCTAAGCCAGCATGGGCGATGCCGTTTCACGTGATTCCTACACCCCCAAGCAGCGGACGCGATACCGCCAACTGCTGCTTGATGACCTGGAGAGCTTCGACCGCCACCTCCAGGAGGCCGAATTTGTCGACCACGGCACGATCGGGTTGGAACTTGAGCTCAATCTCGTGGGCGACGATATGGCCCCGGCCGGATGTAATGAGGCCGTGCTCGGGGAACTGTCCGACGAGTACCAAACCGAAGTTGGCCGCTACAACGTGGAGCTCAACCACCCACCGCTCGCGCTGGCGGGGGACGGGCTGCGGCAGCTGCATGAGGGGCTCGATGTGCGGCTGGCGGCCGTGAATAAGGCGGCGCAGAAAGCCGGCGCGCACGTCGCGATGATCGGCACG
>NZ_VXKH01000078.1 GCF_008693065.1 Corynebacterium tuscaniense
ACGAGGCGCAGCCCGCCGCTCGGCGCAACACGTGCCAGCGCCGACTGCGTACCTGCCTGCACCCGCACGCCACAGTGCACCGGTAGATCCCCGGTGTCCACGGCGGCAATTCCGGTGGCGTAGAGCTCGTCGATCTCTTCCCCGGAGACCTCCAACTCAGCCATCCCCGTGTAGCCCGTGAGCACAACGTCCTGCGCGCGGTACTCCTGCGCGGGCAAACCCACAGCGCCGGCTTTCACGCGCAGTGGCACATCCTTGGTCACCAAGACGGTGTCCTTGCCTTCCTGCAGGAAGTTGTAGGCGCACGCGAGAATCCGGTTGTCATTCTCACTGCCCCGCAGCGCGGCCGGCAAGTTGTCCTGCGACTGGTGGTTCAACTCCACCCGAAGCGTGCCGCCGTCCACGTTGACGGGCATGGGCTGATCAAGCCGGTCATAATCGGCGCGCAGATCCTCCAAAAAGCGAAGAGCCTGGCGGGCGTACCAGCCAAGCTCTGGGTGATGGCGTTTGTTCTCCAGCTCCGTGATCACCACGAGCGGTAACACAACGCTGTGCTCTGCGAACTTCCGCAGCGCCCACGGGTCGGACAACAAGACCGATGTATCCACCACGTAGGTTTTCAACGCCGTTGGAGGCGTGAGTTGTTCAAAGGTATCCAGTTGCGTAACAGGAGGGTTCAACATGTAGCTCCCCTAGTGCGGTTGGCATAAGCCGTCACCGGTCTTCGCGGTGCCCGGCACCCGTCACACTAAGGGAGCAAGGTGGAAATTACATCGCTGTAAGATGAACTTCCGGTTACAAGTGATCCGTGCCGCTAGCTAATGTGCTCCGCGAACACTCCGTTCTCTTCCCGCCACTCAATAGTGCCATTCTGGAATTCCTGGGCCCAACCGGTGCCGTCCGCGAGCGCCTTCTCAGTGCTCGTAGGAGCACCGATCTCAGAGTCGAGGCCACCCTGTTCCTTCCACACGCGCGCAATCTCACCCACAATGGCGACGGGGCCTACCTTAGGGGTGTACACGATGTTGTTTCCACCGTCGTACGCAATGAAGGTAGTGCCGTCCTCGCGGGATTCCACTGTGACGGGCTCGCCCCAATCCTTCAGCCCGAGTTCGTCGGTGGCGTTTGCAGCCTTTGCCGGAACCAGAACCTTCTTGCCGTCCTTGGTGGTCAACTCAACAGTGTCACTGTCCGCAGCATCATTTTCCGCGGTGTCATTGTCCGCTTCCGCGGTACCAGATTCACTGCTGGAGGTGGTTTCAGTTGCTGTGGTGTTCTTGTCCTCCTGATCATCCCCCTCGTTCGAGCAGGCAGCCAAGCTAACAGCCAGCGCAAGAGCTGTAACAGAAGCAGCAATCTTACGGTTCATAATGGGAAATCCCCTTTCTTTGAATGCAGGACGTTTGCCCTGACTATGCAAATCATAGGCAAAGAAAGACCTAGCTGCGTTTCCGGTGCGGCCTCGTCCTCAACGTCCGGGCAGTCTTTCGGGGGCGCTGATGTGCGTTTTTCTTGGTTGACTGGGGCTTTTTCTCCGCACCTCGCGACGAGTTCCGTGTCCGACCTTTGGCCACCCCCACGAAGTCTTGGATGGCATCACTGTCGTCACTGACTTTCCACACTAAACCGATTTCCGTCGGGCTCATGCCTTTCGGTTGCGCGGTGAGTTCCACCACCGCGACCTGTTTTTTAGATAAGACCTTCAGCAAAGGGGCTGGCGCATACGCGATGCCGACATTAGCGGCGACGATATGGAGGGCGGAGCGGAGGTCGTCGATAAGCGAATGGGCGCTGTAGGTGAAATTGATGATCTCCCCGGTGAACTCGCGCGGCGCGAGCTTCTCCCCCATCTCCGCGAAGACCGAATCTTTGGGCACAGCTACGCCGGGCGCTTCGTTGTACAGATTGACGCGGTGGTACGTCTCCCCCGGCTCCCCGACACGCTCATCCGGCAGGCGCATGAGCGCGAGATCCGCCTCGCTCGCTTCAACGAGCGCAAACGGGTCATCCGAGGGGAGTTCCGTCAGCCCGTGGTCCGTGATCTCGCGGTAACGCGCGAACCACTTCCCCGGCTCCGTACCGGTAACAAAAGCAATGCGCAGCATGCCTCGATGCTACCGTTTGGTCATGAGCGAAACTCCGTCAACCGCCCCGTCTAGCACCGCCATGAAACCGGCAACCGCCGCGAAGAAACTAGGCATTTATCTGCCCGCCACCCCGCCTGAATTCCAAGAAGGCGGCATCACACACGCCGAGCTACGCGAACTGCAAGACAACCCGCCCCAGTGGCTGACCGACCTGCGTCTGGAAGGCCCCCACCCGCGGCCGGAAGTTGCGCGCAAACTGGGCATCTCCATTACCGCGTTGAAAAACAACGACATGGATAAGCCCCTGACCAGCGCTGAGATTAAGGAGCTTCTGAGCAACCAGCCCGCATGGCTGTCAGAGGCGCGCCGCATTCACGCTGAATCGCGTGGCAGCGCACCCGCCGACGATTAGTCCCCCCCCCCCGCTCTCGCGCATTAATGTTCGCGCCTTAGCGCGGCGCCGGCACACCCGGGATGAGGCCGGCGAACCACGCACCAACCGCACCCAGGATGGCCAGCAGCGCGAGGACAACGCCGAAGCCGATAAAGGTGTCCAGGTTGATACCGATGCCACCGGAGTAGTCGTAGGTCTTCTCTTCGGCCTTCTGCGGCTCAACCGGCTTATCGCCATCCTTGGCAAAGTTCAGCGAAAGATTAACGCGACCATCCTTGAGCTCCTTACCTTCGGGGTAGTTCAGCAGGGACTCCGCCCCACCCTTCTGCAGGATGGGAATCAGCCCGGACAAATTGTCGCTTGTTCCAGCGCCGACATCGAGCTTCCTTCCGAGATCGAAGGTTGCTAGGACCTGGTTGGTCTCCGATCGGTCCTGCACATCCTTGTTGTTCACGCCACCCTTTACCGTGTAATCGGCGATGATAGATGCCTTGGTACCTTCTTCGATCTTGATCTTGAAGTTGGAGTAGCGCAGATCCAAGCCCCACGTTCCACCCTTACCCAAGCCCTTGTGCCCGAGGAACGAAAGGCTACCGAGGAGTGCAATGGTTCCGTTGCCATCCTTATCAAGTTGGGACGCCTCCGGATCGACCGGGAAATCAAAGCCTGTTACGGCATTGCCACTTGTCTTGGCACGAGCACCATCGGAGACCGTGATCTTTCCGCCACCAACACGGCCTTGGAGATAATCCAAGTAAGACTTCTTGATCGGCCAGGACACGGTGCCAGACTTCACATCCCCAGCCTTGAGCAGGCCCTCCTGGGACGCGTCCTGAATAGTAGCCGCAGCATTGTTGGGTGATTCCTGAGCCACAGCATGAGGCGCAACAAACACGCCAGCGGCCATGGCAGCGGCGGTACCAGCAGCTAGCAGAGTTCGGGTGAAAAAGGCACGAGACATGAGTGTTCCAATCGATCGAAAAATGTCGGGTTATTGCTGGTGGCGAGCCTATCACAGTGCTACATCATCATCGTTGAGCATCGCTGATCGCCCAGTGCGCAGCAGTGAGACAAAGGCGCACGTCAAACACACCATTTCACAATACTAGACAGAGTGGTGTAGTTTGACTGAACCAAGCGGTTTAACCGCGTCCCGTTCACTACAGAAAGTTCACCACTATGTCACTCTTCTCGTCCCGAAAGTCCCGCGGCTCCCGCAAACGCATTGCCGCTGGCGCCGCCGCTCTCTTTGCTGCCGTCTCCCTGACCGCCTGTTCCGCGGACTCCGGAAACGGCGCTGCCACTAACGGCGCGGAACCGTCCCCGAACTTCCGCGACGTCGCTGCAATTCAGGAGTCTGGCACGGTGAAGATCGGCGTGTTCTCGGACAAGTCCCCGTTCGGCTACGTGGATTCGAATGGCGAGTTCGCGGGCTATGACATCGAGTACGGCAACCGTCTGGGCGAGGACCTGGGCGTGGACGTCGAGTATGTCCCGGTGGAGGCTGCTTCCCGCGTGGAGTTCTTGGACACCAACAAGGTCGACATCATCCTGGCTAACTTCACGGTGACTCCGGAACGTGCGGAGAAGGTGGATTACGCCAACCCGTACATGAAGGTGTCGCTGGGGGCGGTCACGCCGGACAATGCGCCGATCGACAGCGTTGAGGGGCTCGAGGGGAAGAAGGTGATCGTCGTAAAGGGCACGACCGCGGAGGCCTACTTGGAAAAGAACCACCCGGAGATCAAGCTGACCAAGTTTGAGCAGTACACGGAAGCGACGAATGCGCTTCTCGACGGCCGCGGCGACGCCTGGGTTACCGACAACACGGAGGCTCTTGCTTGGGCCGGTAAGACGGAGGGTTTCTCTGCCACGATCCCGACGCTGGGCGAGACCGACACCATCGCGGGTGCCGTGGCCAAGGGGAACAACGACCTGCGTGAGTGGCTGAACAACAACCTGATCGAGCTAGGCAAGGAGAATTTCTTCCACAACGCCTACGAGAAGACCCTGAAACCGGTCTACGGCGACGCGGTGTCCGCTGATGATTTGGTCGTTGAGGGCGGACAGCTCTAACTCATGGATCTTTCGGTCGTTACCGAGAACATCCCGGTCTATGCTTCGGCGGCACTCCTCACGGTGAGGGTTGCCGCCAAAGGCATCGTACTGGCCTTCATCGTGGGCGCTCTGGTGGCCGGGGTGCGGTTTTTCAAGGTGCCCGTGCTCAGCCAGATTGCGCGGGTGTACATCGAACTTTCCCGCAACACTCCCCTGCTGGTGCAGTTGTTCTTCCTGTACTTCGGCCTGCCCAAGGTGGGCGTTGTGCTGGAGAGCGAAACCTGCGCCGTGGTGGGTTTGGCTTTTCTGGGTGGCTCGTACATGGCGGAGGCGATCCGCGCCGGCTTAGAGGGCGTTGCCCCAATTCAGTTGCAGTCCAGTTTGAGCTTGGGCATGTCGCGGACGCAGGCGCTACGCTACGTCGTCGTCCCGCAAGCCACAGCATTGGCGTTGCCAGCGATCACTGCGAACATCATCTTCCTGATCAAAGAGACCTCGGTGGTCAGCATCGTGGCGCTGCCGGACCTGGTGTACACCGCTAAGGAGCAGATTGGCCAGACCTACGAAACGCGTGAGGCGTTGCTGCTTTTGGTTACGTTCTATCTGATTATCCTGCTGCCGGTGTCACTGATCGCAGGACAGGTGGAGAAGAAGGTGCGTGCGAATGTTTTCTGATCTCCAAGTGCTCGCCGACGGCAACAACTTCGCTCGCCTCCTCCAGGGCCTTGGCGTATCCATTCAGATCGCCTTGGCGTCAATGGGATTGTCGGTTGTGTTGGGGACGTTGTTGGGGGTGGTGATGACGTCGAGAAGCAAAATTGTGCGCGCCATCACCCAGACCTACCTGCAGTTTGTGCGCATCATGCCGCAGCTGGTGCTGCTGTTTCTGGTGTACTTTGACGCCACGCGTGCGTGGGGCCTGAACCTGGATGCGAGCGTCGCGGCGGTGATTGTGTTCACGCTGTGGGGAACGGCTGAGCTGGGCGATCTGGTGCGCGGAGCCATCGAGTCCGTACCGCAACACCAATACCTCTCTGCGGCAGCGCTGGGTATTGAGGGGCGCGCACTGTACCGTCACGTTGTGCTGCCGCAAGCGCTGCGTGGCCTGCTCCCGGCAACGATCAATCTGACCAACCGCATGATCATGACCACCTCGCTTGTCGCCCTGATTGGCGTGGTGGAGGTGCTCAAAGTGGCGCAACAAATCATCGACGCCAATCGCTTCGAATACCCATCCGCCGCCCTGTGGATCTACGGCGTGGTGTTCCTACTGTATTTTCTCGTATGTTTTCCCATCTCGCTCGCCGCGCGCAAGCTGGAAGAAAGGTGGAGCTAGATGTCACTTATATCGCTAGAGCATGTTTCCAAGACCTACCCCAACGGGCACAAAGCGCTTGTCGACGTCTCCGTGGCCGTCGCCCCCGGCGAAGTCCTGGCCATCATCGGCCCATCCGGCTGCGGCAAGTCGACGCTGCTGCGCACGATCAACGGGCTGGAGCCAGTGGATTCCGGCCAGGTCCTGGTCAACGGACGCGATGTCGCATCCAAGGCAACAAAACTCAAGGACGTCCGTTCCGACGTGGGCATGGTGTTTCAGTCCTACGACCTGTTCCCTCACCTGACCGTTATGGACAATCTGCTGCTCGCACCAAAGGTGGTCAAGGGTGTGGATCTCGCCGAGGCGCGCTCTCGGGCGCTTGGATTGCTCGAACGCGTGGGCCTCGCCGAGAAAGCCGATGCCCGCCCGCGCGAGCTGTCCGGCGGCCAGAAGCAGCGCGTGGCCATCGT
>NZ_VXKH01000079.1 GCF_008693065.1 Corynebacterium tuscaniense
GCATCGACGCTGCCGAGCACGCCGACATCATCGAAGACGCGCTGGCGTATATCCCGCCCATGTTCTCCGACGTGCTGCAGCGTGAGTACGAGCAGGCGGCGGCAGGGATGACCCAGCCGAGCACTCGTGCTGTTCGGTCTGCGCTGAAATGCTTCACCACGCCGCGCTTGCGAGACACGCTGCTCGCAGCGCTGCTCGATGAGCCGCAGGCTGGCCTTGCGTTCATAGAGCAGGTTATGCGCGCTGTCCCGACCAGCTGGCCGGGGATGCGGGCGCAGCTCACCGCCACTGTTGCCGTGCTCGCTCACGCCACAGGCCAGCCGGGACTAGCTGGCGTGGCTGCGCAGCGAGCCACCGAGATCGGACCAGACGAGAATTTCCCGTCTCTGGTGGCCAAGCTGACCGACATTGGCCAGGGCGAGCGGATGGTCGAACTCGTCCGCGAGGGCGCTGAGAAGACCCGCACGATCTTGTTCACCGAGTAACACCACACACCCCGTTGCAGCGATGCAACGGGGTTTCTTTTTCTCGCGGGGCCGTGGCCAGCAGAGATGCACACCTAGCGGGGCGGGGGAGAACCCCCTAGACAGCAGAGCTGTCTCCAACAGACGGATTGACCATCCATCCGAACAAGGAGGCACCTGATGCGCGACATCACCCACACCGACCTGGAACTGCTCTACCAGCTCGCCGACGGCATCGACGGCGAGGACGCCGATCCGGGCGCAGCACAAGAACTGCGCGACCTAGAGGCGGCAGGCACACCGCTGCCCTGGGCAGTGCTGTAACGACAGCTCAACCCCCGTAGCGGCAAAGCCGCTGCTTAAGTACCCAAATTGCACGGCAAATCACACCCACTCACGTAAGGAGAACCATCATGTCCAACCCCTTCAACAACGGCACCATCGTCGGCAACGCAGCTCGCGCACCCAAGCTGTTCGAGCACGCAAACGGCGGCGCGACGGTGAAGCTCAGCGTCTATGCGCGCAACACCTTCAAGAACAAGTCCACCGGCAAGGTGGAAAGCGAGATCGTGGAGCTGACCGGCTACGTCCAGGACGCCGCGAACCCCGGCGTGTTCGGCTGCATCGGCTCCGGCGATCGCGTTGCGGTGAGCTACTCGCTCAAGACCGACGTCTACACCGACAAGGACGGTGTGAAGCAGTACCCGCTGGTGGCGCGCATCGACACGGTGCAGCTGATCGATTCCAAGAAGGAGTCCGCTGCTCGCGCTGCCCGTCGCGGAGGCGAGGCGGCGACCGCCGCCCTGGCTGGCGCTGAGGGCGAAGAAGTACCGTTCTAACTACGAAACCCCGCAGGGAAACCTGCGGGGTTATTTTTTCAACCATTTCACACGCCAATTTGCTGCGAATCACTTGTGCAGTTTTACGGTGCAGTGGTGCGGTGCTTTTACTGGCGTTTCTGCTGCGCAACTCACTGCACTATGTAGTGTCTGTGACATTTCATTAACACGTAGGTTGCACTGTGTATTGGGCACCCATTTCATCGACACGTTTACTGCGCAATCAAATGCCCTGTCACTTTAATGACATGTGAATTGGGCAGTGAAGTGGTTTGTCATCCTATTGACACCTTTACTACGCAACAGAATGACAACGACATTCTGTCGGCCCTTCTACGGACATCTCTTCTGCGCAGCACATGCCCCGTCGTACACACCGACGTGCTGCGCACTATCTCCGCCACTCAACAGGCCAATTCACTGCGCAACGTAGTGACACCGGCCCCGCCTAGCCGAGATTTCTTCGATTTTCGCTGAATATCAGCCGTTTACCCGCCGCCAATGACCTACGACGCCGACGGCCCCCTGTTAGGCCCGCAGAAGGCCGTACAGGGCAGGGGAGAGCAGTGCTACAACTCCATACCGCCATCACGATCACGCTGCTGTTGCTGCTGGCGGCGCTTCTCGATGCGCTCGCGTGCACGCTGCTGCGCCCCGCCCTTCTTGCCTGAGGTCTGCGACTGCCTGAACAGCGTGTAACGCTCAAGCAACTCTGGGCTGCGATGCAGTTCTTGCACCAGGAACTTCTTATCCAAGTGCTCCAACTGTTGTCCTGACTTCACCGCTTCTTCGATGATGATGGCGGCTTCATCTTCGGCGTCCGTGTGCGCGTTGCGGCGGATCTGATCAGCCTCATCGCGGGCATCCTTGCGCGTTACTGCAGCGTCGCGTGTGGCCTCGTCGCGGATGCTCGTGGCCTCATCTCGTGCTTTGCTGCGGATCGTCTCGGCGTCGCGCTCAGCCTGCTTACGGGCCTCGTCGGTCTTGCGAGTGATCGTCTCTGCTTCGCTGCGAGCTGCGGCTGTAATATCGCCCGCCTTGGCCCGCGCAGTCTCTTCGGCTCGTTCGAGCAGCTCGTCTGCTTGCGCTTCGGCCAGGCCCAACTCCTGCTCAGCATCCTTGCGTGCTTCGCTGCGGATCTCTTCGGCTTCTTGCTCGGCCTTCTCGCGTGCTTCCTTGAGCACACGCTCGGCAACCTCGCGAGCCTGTGCTTCAGCATTCTCCTGTACGCGCTGGGCTGCTTCGCGGGCTTCTTGCGCCTGTTCAAGTTCCTTAGCAGCCTGCTCGCGGTCACGATCAATTGCGTCCATGTCGCGCTGCACGGATCGCTTCTTGACTTCCACATCATCCTCGCGCTTGGCGAGATCGCGCTCCCGGTCTTGTTGCTCGGTGTAGCGGTCGAGGTTGAGTGACTCGTCATGACGTTCGGAGACTTCTAGTTCCACCGGATAGCCGAGCGAGTGCATGTGTTCGCGCAGGCCCCGTTGCGCGTCGATGAACTTCTGGTTACCCGAGATCTGCTTGCCCTTCTTCGGGCCGGATGTGTACCGCACTGAGGTGTCAGTGTTGTACGCGATGCCGGGGCGGCAACGGAGCTTGTCGGGATCTTCGGGCTTCGGTGAGAACGTATCCGCCTGGAACTGGATGTGTGGCGTTGATTCGTCAAAGTTCATATCACCGCCAGCGACTGCGTCGATACCGCCGGGGATGAAGTTTTCTGCAAGCCAGCGCATTGACTCTTCGAGGTACTGCTTTGCTTCCTCGTAGTCGCGGGCGACATAGCGCGGACGTTTCACTTCGCGCCCGTCCACCTCACTGGTGTAGTAGTCGGGGATCTCCTTGCACATCGACTTCGGCAGATACACGACGAACAGCGACGTCTTGAAACTGTTCTTCTGCACGCGCACTCCGTCCATCCGAGGCGTCTACGGCCGCCACAGGGCCGTACAGCCGCTGCCACAAAGATGAACCAATCGAGTCGCGGCGCTACACATTTGCATCAACAGCTGCCGCTGGATCTGCTGCAGCGCGACGCGCTGCGAAACACACGTCGCTGGCGGTGCTCGTTACATGCGCTTGCGCGCATATGGCCGCCGCGAACGTGATGCGTCTGCACAGATACTGTGCTTATGGCACGGGCCGATATGGAGTGTGTTATTCGACCCGTGTTGTTATCACCCGCAGCAGCATCAACACCGCCTTGCGGCGGATGGCTCGCTGCGGGATTTGGAACACCCTGCAATAACCGCCTGGCGGCGGTGCCAGAGTGCAGGGTGTGGCTGTGCGCACCACGTAAACGATGTCGGTCTTGCCGTTCGGTTCGACGCCGTGGCACGTTCGCAAGCTCACGTTGCACACGGCGTGCGCGATGACGCGGGAAGACGCCGCAAGCGGCGTTTCCACCCGTCATCGGCCCTTACTTTAAGACCGACATACAACGACTGACGCCGTATGTGGTGCGCACAGCGTGGCGACCTGCAGATTTTGCGTAGGCACCATGTGCGCTTCGCGCATCAACGGGCCGTTTCGGGTAAGGGTCGAAGACCGCATAAAGACCCGAAACACGCAGGTCGCAGCCCCCTTCTGTGTCAAAACCCCTATGAGTTTGTCGTTATAGGGGTAGAAGGGGGAAAAGGGCATAAGGGGGTGCGACGCCTCCGCTGCGCTCCGGCGCTCGGCATAGCCGAGGCACTGCACCGGGTATTACTACTCGCTGGCGCTCGCATAACCCGGTGCCCGGCGCTGGCGCGCCGCCCCTTACAGCCCCAGTCTCAGACCTCGCTCGCTCGGTCTGGCTGGTGCTGTCTTGCCCTCCGCTTGCGCTCCGGTCAAGATGCCCAATAGTGCAGCTGGCGCTGCACCTTGTGTGATGACCCATGCTCTGTATCACGACACTGCCGGCAATCCGATATATCTTGTCGATATACATTCGGATATGCCAGCAATAATGTGTCGCCTTACGGGTCATCACGAAACGCTCCATCACGGCAAGCCTGCCGAGATGGATATTGGCGTTTCTACCGGCGCGGCATCATGCGGCGTCCGCCGCATATCACTTGCCGTCGCGGTCACAACTTCAGCAGCACAGCTGCTGAAATCTGCTCTGTCCACGCTGCTGTCTTTGCTACGCCCACGGCCCCGTCTTCGGCATATCTGACGTCCACACGAGACTATGCCGGCCGGAACCGCGCATGACAGCAGCGCGACATACCGCCAGCCATGTGGCGGATGATCCAGGCGACGGGGCAGACGTGTATATGCCCCGTCGCCGATACCGGCGCAAGCATCGTGACAGTGTCACGTGTAGCGGTGCCGCAGCCACCCGCACACACGCGAAAACCCCGCCCTTGCGAGCGGGGTGTGTGGCGACATCAAACGTGACGGCTGTACGTCGTCACGCCGCGTGGCCGTACACACATGAGGTGATTGCGTGTACGGCTAAAGGGTTAGTCGGGTACAACTTCTAGATGCCGCTTCGGCTTACTGCCCTCGGTGCTCTCAGGCGTGTCGCCGTCACCGTTCTCAGGTGTATCGCTGTCCCCTTCGGTGCTGGCGGACTTGTCACCGTCCCCTTCGGTGCTGGCGGACTTGTCACCGTCGAGATTCACCTCGAACTCTTCGGCATACTTGCGCAACTGCGCAAGGCGCTCCTTTGTCGCTTTGTGTGCACGGCGCGCCTCGTTCACGGTATCTTTTGCTTGCTGCTCATCGCGCAGCGCTGCTGCGTAATCGTCTCTGAAAGACATGGTTTGTTCTCCTTGGTTGAATGAACTGTTTATTTGGACTCGGGGCACGACGGTGGAGCGCGCGTGTGTAGTAGCACGGCCATCACCCATCAGCCCTCGCACTCAGTTCAAGACCCAGCCTGACTAGCTGAGCTAAGCGGCGGGATCTCGTCGTAGGCGGGTTTGTCCGCATTAGTGCTTCACACCGCCCAGCACCGTGACGAGCTGCTGGCGCTGCTCATCTGTCAGTTGGGGCGCTGCATTCACGACGGCATCGACGAAGCCGTCGAATAGCTGCGGGGCAGGGCGGCGTGCGGCCGCGAGGTAGGCGTCGAGATCGTCTTGGCGAATCCGATAGGCGGTGCCGAAACGGTGGAATGAAAGACGGCCCTCTTTAATAGCTTTTCGCAACGTGGACTCGGAGCCGACGCCGAGATCGGCGAGTTCCTGCAGCGTGTAAAAGCGTGGCGCGACGGCGGTAGTCGTGTCCTTTTCGGACATAGAAAAACGCTCCTGGGCAGATTGATCTGTCCCGGAGCGGGGTGCTTTACCGGCTTGCTATTCAGGCGGCTTGGAGTGCCGTGCTCAACTCGCTAGAACGGTGGTCTGCCGTCCCATCGCTTTACGGGAGCGCTTACTCCCTACCTGACCGCTTTTGTGGTTGGCAATGCCGTTGCCGACCGGTCTATCTCGTCGGAGGAACCGCGCCTATCACGGTCGAGAGGCTGTCTCTTTATGAATTATCCTCGGGGTTATCCCCCGTATGCGGCTGGCTAAACCAAAAACGAATTAAAACGCCACATACGGTCTGGGGGCCATCGTACGGAACTTATGCGTCGCGCACAATAGCCTGCGACCTAATCTTTACGAATCGAACCGAGCACGTTTCTACACGCCACGTGGCACGGCTGGGGTGTTGTGGTGGGGCAGCTGTTGTGTGGCGGCATGGTGACACGCAAGGGGCGCGCCTTTTTATGACCTGTGACACGTCTGTAGCGCGCTCGTTTCGTAGTTTTGACCTCGTTTCGTAATTTGCCGATCAAAATACGAAAAAATTACGAAACGCTCTACCTGCGGTTTCGTGATTTCCGCAAACGAAAAGAACAAAACTACGAAACACGCGATAACGCTGTGACCTGCACAGACACGTCACATTTCGGCGGTGTTTCGTAATTTT
>NZ_VXKH01000080.1 GCF_008693065.1 Corynebacterium tuscaniense
CACAGACACTGACATGCTGGCTGGCCCGCAGTCCGGCGACCGCCCGAAGATGGACGCCACGAACGTCGCGCGCGCCGTCCGCCTCGCCGTCGATGCTGGCCCTGGCGCAACCGTCGAATTTTTGCGCGTTGCCCCATCCGGCTTGGCGTAGTAATCTTGAACTTCCTGCACGGTTTCTCACCGCGCAGGACGTCAAAATCAAGGGGATGACTTGGTTTCGACTTCGCTGACCAATCCAGGGGAAGCGTGCCGGTGCAGGCTGGAGACCACCGACTTTAAGCGTCGCAGCACTTCATAAACGCAGAGAAGAACTCTCAGCGTGACTACGCCCTCGCTGCCTAAGTAGCGACCGCGTGTCTGTCAGGCCGGGCTTGCTCCCGACCCGGACCCTGGCATCGACTAGGGAGCTTGCCCTCTCACCGTGTCAGTGAGGTGCTTGGAGGGGACAACTTTCACTGACTGGGCCCATCATCCGGACATGTTCGCCTGATCCGGAGGGCCAAGCAGAGATCCTGTGCGAACTGCGCACGGAGAAGCCCTGGTGCAGTGGCGAAGGACCCGGGTTCAATTCCCGGCATCTCCACTATTCGGATTTCCCCCGGTTTCGTGACCGGGGGTTTTCCATGTCTGGCCTAGCTGCAATCGCAGAACCCGCTTTTTAGATCCAGCTTATAAGCCCAAAAGTGACGATTAGCTGGATCCAGATAGCGGGATTTAGCGTGACTAGCCCGTCCCACTCGGAAGGAGTTCTCCTCGGTCTTGTATTAGCTTCCCGAGGGAAGCGGGGAACCCGCGCCGTGGGGTAGAGGGCAGCGGTTGTGCATGTGCTAAAACATTAAGGTGACCGCGCGAATTCGTGCGCTTGGGCTAGGTGAAAGAGGGGGATCCCGGTGCGCATGAACTGGCTGAAGAGATTGGTCTGCTGCGGACTGTGTGTGGTGAGTTTTCCGGCGATGGCCGCGTGCAGTGAAGCAAGGCAGGCGGCGGCGTCGGCAGCGGCCATAGCCAAGGTAAGGCCGAACTGGATGGGGGGTACGGTAGAAGTTACCGATAACTCGGGTACGAAGACTGTGCCGTTAAGGCCTCGGAAGATTGCGGCCTTTGACCTCGGAATATCGACGTTGTTGGATGACCTGGGGGTTCAGTCTGATTTCTGTACGACCCCGGAAGAAGTTGCGCGCTTGGAGCCGGATTTAGTTGTCATGGGGGCACATAGCCAGTACCGGCCGGCGAGAATCGCAGACATTTCTAGTGGGGTCGCGGTGGTTGACCTTGCCCCGCGGCCGGAGAAGCCACTGGATGAGGAATTGGTACGCCAAGCGCAGGTGCTGGGCAAGATATTCGACCGTGAGGAACTAGCTGATCAGCTGGAAGATGATTTCGGCGCGGCTCTGAAACGTGCACGAAGAGCTGCTAAGAAGAACTGGACAGCAGCAGTGATTCAGGTTGATGATGGCAAGCTGGTGCCGCAGGGCAAGGATGGGGGCAAGATCTTCGGTCCCGTGATGGAGATGGTGGGGCTCACGCCGGTGACAATGCAAGACAAGCCGGATGTGATTTTGGTGAGTGAGCCGTCACCGCTGGAGCAGGTGGGGGAGTATCAGTCAGCAATCAGGCAGTTGGACAAGGATCCCACGATGAAAAATGTTCCGGCGGTGAAGAAGGGCAATATTTACGTGGCTCCTTATTCTATGCCTGATGGGGGGACACTCACCTCGTACACGGAGATGTTCAATGAGTTGGCCAACCACTGGTCAGCCATCTACTAGGCCTTATTTGTGAGAGGGTATTGACTCTCCTGGGACATATGGTAGGTTAGGCAACGTTTACCAAACTTTTGATGGACAAGGAGTATCATGTCCCGTAAATCCTGGCTCGCAGGCCGCCGTCCGGAGCGCGCTGCTGTTGCCCTTTTCGCCGCTGCTTCGCTCACCCTCGTTGGCTGTGCACAGACCGACAACAACACAGCGCAGGAGACCACGGCTGCAGCTGAAGCCAAGACGGTCACTATTGAGGACAATGAGGGCACCAAGGAGGTTCCGGTAAACCCGACGTCCGTCGTCGCGCTGGATAACCGCAGCTTCGAGATCCTGGATGAGTGGGGCGTGAAGCCGGTTGCGGCTGCTCGTGCACTCGTGCCGGAGACCATTCCGGGAATTGCGGATGATGAGGACATCGTGGACATCGGCAACCACCGCGAGCCGAACCTGGAGGCCATCGTCGCGGCTGACCCGCAGGTGATCGTTTCTGGCCAGCGCTTCACCAAGTACAACGAGGAGATTGAGAAGCTCGTTCCGGATGCAGTTCTCGTGGACTTGGAGCCGCGCAAGGATCAGCCACTGGATGAGGAGTTCCTCCGTCAGGTCAACGCGCTGGGCAAGATCTTTGACAAGGAGGAAGATGCCAAGAAGATGGCCGATGACTTCAGCAAGGCTCTTGAGCGCGCCCGCGAGGCATACAACAAGGACTGGAAGGTCATGGCGGTAAACGTCTCCGGTGGTGAGATCGGCTACGTTGCACCGAAGGTTGGCCGTACGTGGGGCCCGCTGTTTGACATTCTTGGTCTGACTCCGGCGCTGGAGGTTGCAAATGCCAGCGATGACCACAAGGGTGATGACATTTCGGTGGAGGCTATCGCTGAGGCTAATCCGGACTGGATGCTCGTCCTTGACCGTGATGCCGCGATCCGCACCGAGGATTCCGCGCCGGCGAAGCAGGTTCTGGATGACAGTGAGGCGCTGAAGAACGTGACCGCCATCAAGGAGGGCCACATCTACATCGCTCCGTCGGACACGTACACTAATGAGTCGATCATTACGTACACCGAGATTCTGAATGCTCTCGCAGATCAGTGGGAGGCTGCCGCTTAGTGCCGCATCGCTTATCGACGACCCGCCCGCGGCTTCTTGATACGAAGCTGCTGGCGGGTATCGCCGTTGTCGGAGCATTGCTCGCAGTGTCCTTGATGGTGGGGCAGTACGACATCCTGGGCAGCGAAGAAGGAACTGAAATGTTCTGGATCACGCGCGTGCCACGCACCATCGCGCTGGTCTTGTCCGGCATGGCCATGGCCATGAGTGGCATGGTGATGCAGCTGCTCACCCAGAACAAATTCGTGGAACCCACCACCACCGGCACGACTGAATGGGCGGGCCTTGGCCTGCTGGTGGCGCTGTACTTCATTCCTAATTCATCGCTAACCGTGCGCATGATCGTGGCAGTGATCTTTGCCTTCATAGGAACAATGGTCTTCTTCCTCTTCTTGAGGAAGGTGACTCTGAAGTCTTCCCTGGTGGTGCCCATCATCGGCATCATGCTGGGTGCTGTGATTAGTTCCATTTCTACGTTCTTTGCCATGAAGACGGATATGCTCCAGTCGCTCGGCATTTGGTTTGCGGGCTCGTACACCTCGATCATCCGTGGGCAGTATGAAGTGCTGTGGACCGTGGGCATCGTGGTGGTGGCGGTGTTCATCTTTGCGGACCGGCTCACTATCGCCGGCCTGGGTAAAGACATTGCCGTGAACGTTGGCCTTAACTATGAGCGCATCGTGCTGCTCGGTGTCGGTCTTGTTGCCATCGCCTCCGGTGTGGTCACCGTGGTCGTGGGCATGCTGCCCTTCCTGGGGCTCATCGTGCCCAACCTCGTCTCCATGGTGCGCGGGGATGACCTACGCTCAAACCTTCCATGGGTGTGCCTCGTTGGCGTGGCCGTGGTGACCATCTGCGACATCATCGGTCGCACCATTATCGCCCCGTTTGAAATGCCAGTGTCGGTGATCCTTGGCATCGTGGGTGCCTTTGTCTTCGTGGCCCTGATTGCTAAGAAAGTACGCGCATGATCGAGACGGACAGTGGAAGGAATGTGGGGGCGTTCCAGACGTCGACAAGCAAAAAGCGCTATTGGATGATCCTTGCGGTGCTCGCTGTGATTGCTGCGGCGAGTGCGTGGGGCCTGCTGGCATACCAGAATCCGATGGAATTTGGCACACGTGGCTACTGGCTGATTGCTGAAAGGCGAGCAAACTCCGTGCTAGTCATGGCCATCGTTGCGCTGTGTCAGGGCATGGCTACGGTGGCATTTCACACGGTGACCGGTAACCGCATCATCACACCCTCCATCATGGGATTTGAGGCGCTATACGTGGCGATTCATACCTCGACCGTGTACTTCTTTGGCGCGGCCGGGTTGATTAATGCGCGCACGCTGGACATGTTCATCCTCCAGCTTGTTGTCATGGTGGGCTTTACACTGCTGCTGTATTCATGGCTGCTGACTGGCGAGAACAACATGCACGCGATGCTGCTTATCGGCGTGGTGATCGGCGGGGGACTAGCTAGCCTTTCGACGTTCATGCAGCGCATGCTCGCTCCGAGTGAATTCGACGTGCTCACAGCGCGCCTTTTCGGCTCCGTGAACAACGCTGACCCGCAGTATTTCCCTGTGGCCATTCCGCTCGCGCTTGGCGCTGCGCTGTTGCTTTACGTGCATTCGCGCACGCTCAATGTTCTTGCGCTCGGCCGTGAACCGGCCGTGAACCTGGGTGTCAACCACCGCGCGCACGCAATTTACGTGCTCGTGCTGGTGAGCGTGCTCATGGCTGTCTCCACGGCACTTGTTGGGCCCATGACCTTCCTCGGCTTCCTGGTAGCCACTTTGGCCTACCAGTTCGCCGACACCTACGATCACCGGTATATATTCCCGATGGCCACGTTGATCGGATTCGTTGTGCTCACCGGGTCATATTTCGTGATGAACCACATTTTCTACGCTCAAGGCATCGTGTCCATCATCATCGAGTTGGTGGGTGGTCTTGTCTTCCTTGCCGTCATTCTGAGAAAGGGGACGCTGTGATCAAGCTGTCATCTATCGCGAAGGAGTACGGCGAAGAAGTCTCCATTGGTCCTATTGATCTGGAGATCCCCGCCGGTGGCATGACCGCTCTCATTGGCCCCAATGGTGCCGGCAAGTCCACTTTGCTGACCATCATCGGACGCCTGCTTGCCCAAGACTCTGGTTCTGTCAGCATCGGCGGCCGCGATATTTCCTCCATGAAAGGCAAGGACCTGGCCAAGGAGCTGTCCATTCTGCGCCAGGAGAACAACTTTGTTACCAAACTGACAGTGCGCCAATTGGTTGGTTTCGGGCGTTACCCCTACAGCAAAGGGCGCTTGACCGAAGAGGATGAGGAAATCATCTCCCGTTACATCGACTTCCTTGGCCTTACCGGACTTGAGGGCCGCTACCTCGACCAACTTTCTGGTGGTCAGCGTCAGCGCGCGTACGTCGCGATGGTTCTCGCGCAGGAGACCGACTATGTGCTCCTCGACGAACCCCTGAACAACCTGGACATCTCCCACTCCGTCGACATGATGCGCCACCTGCACGATGCGGCCGAGAAAATGGGTCGCACCGTCATCGTTGTGTTGCATGACATTAACTTTGCTGCGCGCTACGCCGACTACATCTGTGCTGTGAAGGACGGCAAGATCGTTGAGTTTGGCACCCCTGAGCAGGTAGTTCGCGCGGATGTCCTGACCGAGATCTTCGGTACCGATATCGACGTGATTACTACGTCGCGTGGGCCTATTGCGGCCTACTTCTAGGTTGGCCATGTTCTGATGTTGCGCCTGCAAGGAGACCTGTTTGAGGGTGGGTTTGCATTCTTAAATCAAATGAAGCTATTGTATGAATCCGTCCTTACGAACGGTTACCGCAAGGTGAACGGGACGTAAGAGCGAGAAGAAAACGATATTGCAAGCGAGTTGACACAGCGTGTTGATCTCCAGTAATGTCGAGCAAGCCGCTTCAAACGGAGCCGATACGGTTTCGCGGAGGGTGTGCGTGTGTTGTGTGAGAACTCGATAGTGTGCCAATGATTTTTGTTTGGTTGGTTTGTGACTGTTCACCTCTTTTTTTGGGGTGTGTGCTGGTCGATGCTGTCTGAACCATTGATGGGATGGTGTCGTCTGGTTGGTCGCATGACTGATTGGATGTTTTTTGTTGTTGTCTTTTTTCCTCGTCGAATGGGGCGGCAACGT
>NZ_VXKH01000081.1 GCF_008693065.1 Corynebacterium tuscaniense
CAAGGCGCTGGAAGCCACGAACGTGGTCACCGTGTACCAGTACGGCGCGCCAGATCGCGCGGAAGCGATGCTGCGCAACGGCCAGCGCGTGCCTATCCAGACCATGCGTGGGGAGGTGGCAGCCCTGCCCGCCCCGCCAGTGGACATTGCGTTCATTGACCGGTGGATGCCGGCCAGCGCGGTGAGCAACTACACGCTCATTGATACCCCGGGCCTGGCCACCCTCACCGATGAGAATGAGGCAACAACGCGCGCCGCGCTTATCGACGGCTACGAGCAGACCCGCAGCGCCTCCGTCGATGCCGACGCCGCCATGTTCCTTTTTGACTCTGCACCCCGCCGCGACGAAGTAGAGTTCATCCAACAGCTTGGCTTCACCCCGCTCAACACGATGGGTGTGCTCTCCCGCGCTGACTCCTTTGGTGAGGGCGCTTTGGGTGAGGTGGACCCCATGGTCGCTGCTGGCCATCACGCTGTGAAGCTGCAGCACGAACTGGCGTCCTATGTTGGTCGAGTCATGCCTGTCTCCGGCTTGCTGGCCCAAACCGCCGCCACCGGTGTGGTCACAGAAGCCTTGACCCGGCAGATCGCCCGCGTGACGGCTATGCCTCGCACGGAGCTCATCACTGAACTCTTTAGCGGTGACCCCGGTGACAGCCACAGTGCCCTGCACAACATCACCAATGTTATCGACGTGGTGGGGGAGTACGGTCTCTTCCTCGGCGCTGACGAAGCTGCCCAGGGGGCCGCCACTTTTAACGAGTGGCTCACCCAATCCTCCGGCATCGGCGCCCTGCGCCAGGTTTTGGAACAGGAACTGTCCACCTACGCGTACCTCCACCGCGCCGGTGAGATCCTCGCTGACATGGAAACCATGGTGTACCGCCACCCGGCTCACTCGGATGCCATCCGCCACGCAGTTTCCACTGTGCGCAATCACCCGGCCGCCATCCCCGCCAAACTCCTGGTCACGCTGAAGGGGCTGCTTGTCTCCTCCGCCCAGGACATCTTCGTGGAAGAAGCCACCCGTCTAGCCGCCATTGGCAGCCCTGCGCAACGTCTTGGCCTGCCCGATAACGCCAACCCCTGGCAAATCCTTGACCGCATTCAGGAGAAGCGCCGGGAGATGCAAACACTGTCCTTCGGTCTCCTCGACCCCTCTGAGGAACACGCCCTCGTCACTTTCGCCCAAGCCTACGACCAGCTTGAACGCAACGCCCAGGCGATGACATAAAAACTTTTCCCGGAATCGATGTAACCCTTTTGCCCCTCGGACCATCTAACGGTCAGAACTTCTTCACCATCACCACACCGAAAGGCCGTAACAATGTCCGACTTCTCCGCCGACCTGCCTGACTTCCTCAACGACATCGTTGAAAACGATGTCACCCCCAGCCCCCTCGACCCGATCGAGTCCAACCCTTACGCCTTCCCGCAGGCCCCGGACCCGCAGATCGCCGAGCCGGACATCACCCAGCCGGACACCACCGACACCGCCCCTGAGGCCGACACCGCACCAGAAACCGACCCCGCACCCATCCCGGACACCGCCCAGCCGGATGCCGATAACACCGACGCCACCCCGATCCTCGAACCCGCCGATGAGGAAGTCACCCAAACCGTTGAGCAAGACGAGCCCGCCCCGATCGCGGACGACGGCCCGGCCCCCGCCGAACCTGTCGACGACGTCCCTGTTATCGATGACTCCACCGGCCTAGACGACGGCGTTGCCGGCAACCACTTCCTCTGGTCCGACGACTGGTTCTGGCAAGAAGTCGACGGCTACTGTGGCCCCACCGCTGCCGCATTCTTACTCAACCAATTCCAGGACGCCGGCATCTCCAACCCCGAGTTCATGGTGGAGCGCGCCGTCAACCTCGGCCTCATGGATGAGCCCACCGAAGGCATGTACGCCGATGACCTGGCCACCCTGCTCACCGAGTCCGGCCTGCCGTCTGAGCTGGTCACCTCCAACATGGACGACCTGGCCAATAAGCTTAACGACGGCTACGGCATCATCGCCTGCGTCGACTCCGGCGAAATCTGGGGCGACGAAGAAGACGCCATCCGCGAAGACAACCTGTCCGACCACTTCCTCGTCGTCTCAGAGATCGACTTCAACCGCGGCGTAGTCACCCTCACCGACCCGGGCGCCCCCTACGGCAACGGCCTCGAAGTCCCCATCGACCAATTCGAAGACGCTTGGGCCGACTCCGGCCACAGCATGGTTACCACCACCAACGTCGACGCCGAACTCAGCGGCGCACCCGGCATGGCCATCGTCAACGCAACCCGCTCCGAGACGATCCGCTAGGGCCGAAGAAAGCACAACATCAACCCGCGCTAAAGGTCACCGTAAGGTGGTCTTTTCGCTATATTTCTGGGTTAAGGTTCACCGCGCTTGGAGGAAATATGAAGCTCAAGAACAAAGCTGTAGTCAGGTCATTTCCGTACAGCGTTGACCATCTTGAGAATTTCCTTGTCGAAGCAGCCCAAGAAGACGAAGCCACAAGGCGTCTCCTGCTGAAGTACCCGACGGTATACGTCATCTATCAAGAATCCAATGGCGCGTATCAGGTCTATGTCGGTGAAACCAACGACATCGCGCAAAGAACGAAGACTCACCTCGAAGTTGATCCCGACAAAATTGATCTGAACCAAAATGCGTTTGATGACGCATTGCTCCCAGTGGAAGAGCCTGAGGTCATCGCTCTAAAACCTTCAAAGTGGAATTCCTTCCGGGATAATGATTCCACCATCATCGTCATCGGTCACTCTTTATTCAACAAGTCCTTGACCTTGGACATCGAGGATCGACTGATGCTCTACCTGTCCTCAGTCGAGGGGGTTAAGGGAGCGAACTCGGTTACGCTCACCAATGCCCGCAGAAATATCCAGACAGACTATTTCACGCGCGATTACGTCGATGAGGCCTTCAACTCAATCTGGCGAAAACTCCGCCAGCATGATCCTGTTTTATTTCCCCTTGCGCGCCTGATTCGTGAGTCGGCGCTTTTTAAAGCCTCTCCGTTTCACCAACTCAACGAGCAACAAGTTGGTGCAAAGGTACAAATTCTCAAAGCTGTTGATCGCGCGTTAACTCCAAATGAGTTTCAGAGAGATCGAGTTCAATCTGATTTGATCTTGGTCAAAGGTGGGGCAGGAACAGGCAAGACTGTTCTGCTCAGCAGTGTTTTCTACGATCTCATCCAAGCTCGTGTAGCTAAAACCGGCTTGGAGGTTGATCAGGACTTCAACGCATACTTGCTTGTCAATCACGATGAACAAGTGACCGTGTACGAGCAAATCGCGGAGAAGCTCGGGCTGCATGACGGTAAACACCCACGGGTAATGAAGCCAACACGTTTTATCAACGAGCACCAGGCCTCGAGTGAGAAGGCCGATGTTGTGTTTGTCGACGAGGCACACCTCCTCTGGACCCAAGGCAAGCAGTCCTACCGCGGTGAGAATCAGTTTCGCGACATCCTTGAATTGGCCGATGTTGTCGTTGCTGTTTTTGATCCCTTACAGGTGTTGGCAGGCAACCAGTTTTGGACTGAAGAGCAGCTCTTAGAACTCGAAGAGCGTGCAGGTGATGGCAATATCATCAATCTCAGCCAGCAAATGCGCATCGATTCAGATGGTCCCGCAGAGACGTGGATTCGTCAGATTATTGATGAAGGGTTGATCACTCAGATCCCCACGAATGACAGGTACAGGATTGAAGTATTCGATACTCCCGAAGAGCTTCATGCCGTGATTCGAGATAAATCAGATCCGAGAGAATCGTCCGAGGTTGAAAAAGGTTTGAGTCGTCTGATTGCCACCTACGACTGGAGGTTCTCATCCGGGAAAACTCGGCCCACGGATAGTGAAACTTGGGACGTGACCATTGGTGATTTCCGCCTTCCCTGGAACAACCAAATGCCGATCTCACGTGCGGAGAAAAAGCTGTCATGGGCCGAGCGCGACTCGACCGTTGATGAAATCGGGTCAATCTTCACGGTTCAGGGCTTTGATCTCAACTACGCCGGGGTCATCCTCGGGCCGTCCGTCAAGTACCGTGACGGCCGAATTGTCTTCGACAAGACAGAAAGCCGGAACCCCAACGTAACCAGCAAACGATCAATGGAGATCGACGGCGAAAACAAGAAACTCGACGTCAGCCAGGAACTTCTACGCAACCAGCTCAACGTTCTTCTGACCCGCGGTGTCCGCGGCATGGGAATCTACGCTGTTGATGAAGAACTTCGGGAAGAGCTCAAGAAAGCAGCCCCGCTAGTGGATTGATTCCTAATTATGGATCAGCCATTAGCACCGTGGCTTGAACAGGGTCCAAGGAAAAGAACTCACATTGACCTTTCTGATCATTCACTTTGTTTGGGCCATGAAGCTTGAGAGCGAGGGCAATTACGGTGCTCTGAAGCGGCCTGGGTTTCGTTCCGCTTACTGAACGCCCAACGTTTGGGCGTCTGATTGTTGATAGTAGGTGTCTCTTCCATCTAGTGATATGTCCCAGGGATTGATGAAGTCGCTTGGAGGGTGTACGGGTGTCTCGCGTTGGATTGAAGTGATTTGCAATCGTCGATGCTGGTACTTCGCACTCGGGATGGTTAGCCCCGACGACTTCGGGCACTACTTCACTCAGACCACCAACGAAGAAGAAACGTCTGCCTAACCAGGAAGTGGCAACACTACGTGTCCACCATATGCGGGCACCCCCAGGCGTATGACGATGATGGGGTAATGGCGAGGCCATTCCAGCCCGAGTAGTTCGCCTGGCTCGGTGTCTGAGCTGTCTACCACGTTTTGCCTGTTGCTTATGGGTTGGACTCATCAGTTTGTTCACTGAGGGGGAGCAGTTCGGGTATTGGTCCAAAGGGTATTCGTGGAATGTTTTTCTAATGATCGGTGTCGTTTAAGCAGCGGGTTTGAGGGATGTCCACTTTAGTGGACACAAAAAGGTTTCCTGCGTCTTTGAAACGTGGCATTGTTGTTTGTGTCCGATGAGATTCGGATTGGCCTGGGGAACATAAGGATCGGGGGTCTCGCAATATGCGCAAGCGGATAACAACTGTCATCACGGCTGTTGCCACTGTGTGCTTGCTTTCAAGTTGCACGGGGACGGGGTTATTCGGGCGAGCTGACCAACGGCACGAAACGAGTCCAGCAGACGGGTCGCTCACTACATCGGCGTCTGACACTGGATCAGACCCCACGCAGGCGGAGGTGCCTGCTTTTCACTTTGCTAGTGGGGACTTGGTTCTAGGCGACTTTGAGTACGAAGCGATCAAGGACAACATGTTCGATCCATGCGTGGAGATCTCCCAGGAAGAATTCGCTGCAGTGGGGCTAAAGACATTGGGTCGTGAAAGTTTGCGTGAGGAGGGAAAGGTTGGCTGTGGCCTTGCTGGACGTGACGTCCACAGGGCGTATGCAATCGGCACGACTCCGGTTACTCGAGCACTTCAGGAAAGTAAACCTGGGAAAGTGGTTGATCCTGCTGTGTCTGACGTGGTGCCGGGCCTTTTTACCTACATAGGGAGGGATAATGCAGGCCTTGGTTGTGTCGCTGCTGTCGATACTGTACGTGGTGAGTTTTCGGTCATTGTTTCAGAAATAAATAAGCCTGTTGAACTCGAAGAGTTGTGTGCGTCAGCGGTCGAAATAGTCGAAGAGTTCTACCAAAACTAAAAGAAGAATCGGGGGAAATGGACGTGTATTTGGATGTTAATGCTGTTCAGCAGAGCGCTAGTCTGCTGGAGGATGCAGTACAACAACTTAGTGGCCCAGGCTCATTCAAAAGATTTGATGGCTCAACTAACTATTCTTTGGTGTCTGGTTTGGATCAGGCGGGGCGGATGCATCAGGTGATTAGTTCGGTTAGTCAGCCTGAGGCGACGCGGGGGTTGGCGTTGTTTTTGTCGAATGCTGCTGGGTTGTTGCGTGATCAGGTGGAT
>NZ_VXKH01000082.1 GCF_008693065.1 Corynebacterium tuscaniense
CACGCGCAGGAATCCGCGATGGGGCACTCCCCGCACGCCGGTGCCGTGGCCGTGCACACGACCGCGCCGAGTTCCATGAGCCCCGCTGAGAAGATGTGGGCATCCTCCTCCGGTAGCAGGGCGGCGATCCACTCCAGCTCCGCTTTCTGCGGTTTCGCCAGCGGTCGCCCCAGCACAGCCCGCGCATAGACGCGCCGCACATTTGTATCCACCACGGGCACTGCCTGCGCAAATGCGAAGGCCGCCACGGCGCGCGCTGTGTAATCCCCAATACCCGGCAGCGCCAAAAGCTCACTCACCTCACACGGCACAACGCCACCATGCTTATCGAGGATCTCCTCCGCACACTCCTTCAACCTCAACGCCCTCCGCGGATACCCCAGGCTCCCCCACGCCCGCAGTACCTCAGCTGTGGGTGCCACCGCTAAGTCCGCCGGGGTTGGCCACCGCCTCATCCATTCCTCCCACTGCGGGGCGACACGAGAAACAGGGGTTTGCTGGCTCATCACTTCGCTGACCAGCACACCCCATGGGCTGGTTCCCGGCGCACGCCACGGCAAATCGCGGGCGTGGGCGGTAAACCAGGCGGAGACAACGGGGGGATCAATCACGATATGTGTAAGAATAGTGACATGCCGTTTAGAGTTATTCCAAAGGACGCCTGGGCCCACCTACTTGAGGGCAATGAGCGTTTCGCCGCTGATGCATCTGTTCACCCACGTACCGGTTCTGTGCGCCGGGAAGAGCTACGTTCTGGGCAGGAGCCGTTTGCTGCTGTGCTGGCCTGCTCAGATTCACGTGTGCCCGTCGAGATGCTTTTCGACGTCGGATTGGGCGACCTCTTTGTCGTCCGCACCGCCGGGGGCTGCGTCGACGCCGCAGTGACCGGATCACTGGAGTTCGCAGTCACCACCTTGGGGGTATCACTCATCGTGGTGCTCAGCCACGAAGAGTGTGGCGCGATTGGTGCGGCTATCTCCTCCTTTGAGGAAGGGGACCTGCCATCAGATCTGACCCGTGTTTTCGTGGAAAAGATCGCCCCCAGTGTGATTCGTGCAAAGAATGACGGGCACGACGAGCGTTGCGTCGTCGAAGAAATCCACGCAGCGGAGACCGCTGAACACTTGATTCACCGCATTCCACCGGTGCAGGCAAAAATCGCCGACGGGTCGCTGGGCATTGTTGCCGCAAGATACAGGCTTGAAGATGGCCGCGTCACGGTCGTCGAGGAGCATTTCGCGGGTTAGGATCGCGGTGTGACCTACCAGCCGCGAACCCCACGAACACCACGCCCCCCGCGCGACGCATATGAGGAGCGCGGGGCGGAACGCTCGGCCCGCCTGCCCGAGGAAATCTACATTCGCCGACGCGTTGCCGCGCTGGTAATCGTCCTGGCAGTAGTGGCCTTGCTGGTGTGGGCGCTCACATCTTTCGCACGCTCTGGCTCGAGTGAGAATGAGCCGAGTGCCACCGCGTTGCCCACAACCCTGGTGACCACCCCGACCGAACCAGACCCCGGCGCCGCCGAGGACACCACCGAGGCAACGGTCACCGAAACGAAGCCGAAGGACGAAAACTTCGATCCCACCGCCACCCAAGAACGCCCTGACGACGCAGAACTCGCTGCGAAGAACACCTGTGAACTCAGCGACCTCCAGCTGACCATCCAGGCCAACAAGACTAGCTTTGACATCAACGACCCACAGGACCAGCCTGAGCTGAACGTACAGGTGAGGAACCCGACGGGCGCTGACTGCGTCATTGACGCCAACGATGAAAAACTGCGCTTCGAGGTCTACTCCATCGCCCGCGATGGCTTCCATCCGGTCTGGGGCGACACGGACTGCTACGACCCGGTGATTAACGGCAAGCAGACCTTCGCTGCAGGTGAATCCCGTAACTTCCGCGCCACCTGGTCACGCCTGGCTTCCGCGCCGGGGCAGTGCTCGAACCGCCAGGCCGTGCCAGAAGGTGCCTATGTGGTTACCGCTACATTGGGCGACAACCACGCGGAGGGTGTCACCTTCAACATCCGCTAAGCCGCAGCGCTAGGCGTTGCGCCGCAGCCCCTCTACGATGTGGCGCGCCCACAAGAGCGACACGTTCTTCGCCTCTGCCAGCTGTTCTGCGTCGGCAGCGCGGATGGCGTTGAGGTCCCCGAATTCGGCAACGATGTAGTCGATGAGGGATTTCTGCACCCGCGGAATACGCGACAGAGCCCGGTAGCCACGCGGCGTCACCGATTCCATGAGGTTTTCCTCCGTCGCTGGCAGGCCCAACACCTGTGCGAGGGTGGCGGTGTTGAGCAGTTCGGGGTCGGGGAGGTGGTCGAGGGAGTCAATCGCGGCGTCGATAAGCTCATTGCTCGGCGCAACCTCCGCGACGAGGTAGTCGCACACGAGCATGGCAATGTCGTGGTAGATCGTGCCGCGCAGCTCCGTGAGTTGGAGGCGCAGCTGGCGCGCGTCGGTGCCGAGCTCCACGATCTGATCATCCACATCGCGTGCGGCGCGCTGCAGCAGAAGCTGACGTTGCAGCAGGTGCAGCACATCCTCCACCGCGGCGTACCGGTTCATCTCCGCAACGAACAGGCGTTGGTTCGCCTTGTCTACGCGGCTGCGGTACTGCTCCACGGTGGCAATCGCTTGATGGGCACGGGTGAGCAACACGGCGGGCTCCTCAAGGACGTGACGTTTCCCGGAAGCGTACACCGTCACAATGTTCATCGACCCAGACACAGAGACCACCGGTACGCCCGTGTGCAGCGCAGTGCGTTCAGCGGAGCGGTGCCGCGTGCCGGTCTCTGATGTGTGGAACGTCGGAGAAGGCACCAACTGCACATTCGCGCGCGTGATCCGCGTCAAATCCTCTGACAGCACGACGGCGCCGTCCATCTTGGAAAGCTCACGCAACAACGTCGCAGAGAAAGGGACATCGAATTCAATGCCGCCGTCGCACACGGCGGACACCTCTGGCCCGTCTCCCAGCACAATCAGCGCGCCGGTGTGCCCACGCTTGATGCGTTCGAGCCCGTCGCGCAGTTCCGTTCCAGGGGCGAGCCGCAGCAAAACATCGCGCATAGCCATAATGGCTAAAGTCTACGCATTTTGCTTGTCGACGACACTAATCGCCTCCCTCACCGTCCCCACCTGCACGACCCGCATCCCGGGGATTTCTTTTGCCAGGCCTGTGGGCACGATCGCATTTTCATAGCCCAGGCGAGCGGCTTCGGTGAGACGACGCTCAAGGTTGGGCACGCGACGCACTTCGCCGGCGAGTCCCACTTCCCCGATGACCACCGTCTTTGGTGGCAGGGGAGTGGTGTGTAGGCTCGACCATGTTGCCAGTGCCACGGCGAGGTCCGTTCCTGTCTCCGTGATACGCACTCCGCCGACAGTAGCCACGTACGCATCCTGGTCATTAGTGCGCTGCCCACACCGCGCTTGGAGAACGGCAAGCACCATGGGGACGCGGTTGTAATCCAGGCCCGTAACCACGCGGCGTGGTGACTTGTTCACCGGGTCAACAGTCAAAGACTGGACTTCGGCGAGGATGGGGCGCACACCGTCCATAGCTACAGTCACCGCTGATCCGTCCGGTGTCTGCCCCCGATGGGAGAGGAATAACCCCGACGGGTCCGGCACCTCCCGAATACCGTCTGCGGTTTGTTCAAAGCAGCCGACTTCATCTGTGGCACCGAAGCGGTTTTTCATTCCGCGCAGCATGCGCAGGCTCGTCTGCCGGTCGCCTTCAAAAGCGAGGACGACGTCTACCAGGTGCTCTAGCACGCGGGGGCCAGCAACATTGCCGTCCTTGGTCACGTGCCCGACGAGCAAAATAGGTAAATTAGTTGTCTTTGCCAGGGTGGTCAGAGCCGCGGTGACCGCCCGCGATTGCGCAACACCGCCAGCTACGCCTTCGACGCCGGCGGCCTGCATGGTCTGCACTGAGTCCACGATGAGAAGACTGGGCTTGACCTGGTCTACGTGGCCGAACACAACATCCAGGTTGGACTCAGATGCCAAATACAGGTTCTCATCTAAGCCGCCAGTGCGTTCCGCACGGCCACGAACTTGGGCTGCGGATTCTTCCGCCGTCACGTACAAGGCGGTGCGATCCCCCGTCGCCGCCCAGCGGGTAGCCACTTCCAACAACAGCGTTGATTTACCCACACCGGGTTCGCCCGACAGTAGCACCACGGAACCCGGCACGACACCGCCACCAAGGACGCGGTCAAGCTCTGAAATCCCCGACGTCACACGCCCAGCGGCACTGGAGTTGACCTTCGTGATGGGCTGCGCCGGTGACGCCGGCGCTAACCCCTTTGGCGCACTCGAGCTAATGCCGGTGCGCGCCTTTGCGGCCCCAACAGTACTCGTCGGAGCAGCTGCTGATTCCTCGAATGTGCCCCACGCACCACATTCGGGGCAGCGCCCTAACCACTTCGGCGACGAATACCCACACTCCGTGCAGGTGTGGACGGTGCGCTGCTTCACCACAGCTTTAGTGAACTAGTGCTTCTGCTCCGGCTGGCGGTCAGACTCGCCGGATTTTGCGGTCGGCGCGGCAACGGTAGCCATAGCCTCAACCGTGCCGGAATCAAACGTGAAGGTCACCGGAACGTTGCCGCCGTAGGCGAAGTTGTCATTGTCCACCGAGGTCTTCACGTATTCGATGCACGCGTTTTCAGCCTGCGGCATATTCTGCAGACCAGCAGCGGAGTCCCCCACGATGGAGCAGTTGTAGGCCATCGGCTCCGGGGTGGACATTGTGACCGGCTTGCCGTTAACGGTGGCGGACTTTAACGCGTGCTCATGGCGGTCATAATCCTGGTTAGAAGCAGTGAACTTCAACGCAGCGTCACCGTTGTCCTCCAAGACAAGGGTGATGTCGTGGACGGTGACAGATCCATCCTCAGTCTGAACACTCGCACCGTTCACGGCAGCGACCTGGGATGAGGTCTGGGTAATCTGGCCTGCAGAGCATGCGGTGAGCAGCACGGCAGAAGCAGCTGCGATGGAGACGGCACCTGCGCGGCGGATAACCGGCTTCAGGGAGTTCACGTCGATGTCCTCCTGGTTGGAATTTTTAGGCGTATCAACGTGAAAGCCTAGTCTTTTCTCTCCGACTATTCACAGTTTCCGGTCAGTGTGTGGGTGCAACCGGGGGTATCCATAATGGGGGCCGGTGTTGGTTTGGGGCCGGTGGTAAGATCGTGGCGTTATTCGTGTGGCGTGTAGTCGTCGATAAGCATGCGCGTAGGAGAGGGAATGGATTTTAAGGTCGGAGAAGTAGTTGTCTACCCGCACCACGGTGCGGCTCAGATCGCAGACATTGAGCAGCGAGAGATGGGTGGGGAGACACTGGACTTCCTCGTACTCAACATTCTTCAGTCTGACCTGTCGGTGCGCGTGCCTATTAAAAATGCGGAGCTCGTTGGTGTACGCGATGTTGTCGGCGAGGAGGGGCTACGCAAGGTGTTCTCCGTGCTGCGCGAGACGGATGTGGAGGAGGCCGGTAACTGGTCCCGCCGCTACAAAGCTAACCAGGAGCGTCTCGCGTCGGGCGACATTAACAAGGTCGCGGAAGTTGTGCGTGACCTGTGGCGCCGTGATCAAGGTCGTGGCCTTTCCGCTGGTGAGAAGCGCATGCTGGGCAAGGCCCGCCAGGTCCTCGTGGGTGAGCTCGCGCTCGCCGAGCCTGTCGACGAAGCCAAGGCCCAAAACATGGAACAGGAAATCCAGGCCATCATCGCCCGCCACGTGGAGCAAGGTCTCGTGGCTAAGCCGGAGGGGGCTTTCGACGCGGAAGATGACGTCGACCTCGATGACCTGAGCTTCGACGACGAGGACTAGACCATCAGCGACAATGGACGGCGCGTCGTCGCGCTTGTTGCGGCGGCGGGGCGCGGGACCCGGCTCGGCGCCGAGATCCCCAAGGCTTACGT
>NZ_VXKH01000083.1 GCF_008693065.1 Corynebacterium tuscaniense
CGGCGGGTGCCTGCGACTTGCTCTGTGCTGGGGCCACGGGCGCACCCGCCGGCTGCGCGTTTGCTGAGCGGTTGTCCGCCAGCGGGGTTACGCCATTTCCAGCCGCGTTAGCCCCAGTAGCTGCCCTATTGGACGCACCACCGACCTCCCAGGTGTACACCGCCTCGTTGGACTGCGCGCCACCAACGGTGGCCTTTACTTTCATGGTGTACACGCCGGGCTGAGTAAACAGCCAGCTCGCATGCACGTGAGATGGCTCCGCTTGGTGGATCACACTGCCCGGTTGAATGGTCAGTTCACCACCGGACAGAACCGGCCCAACGCCACCGAAACCCTTCTGCTGGAACAACCAGACGTCACCGGGACCAGCAATATCCGTGACGGTGATGTCCACGGCCCCGAAGCCGCCCTGCCTCACATCGTTGGTGTCCCAACCCGGCCACAACCGATCACTCTCCTGTGTTTGGGGCAGGTAGTAGCCACCGGTGCCGATCTCCGGAACCTGGGCCGTGTCATCCGTGTATGTGTGCTCCCCCACCGAAAGCAGAACACTCGCCGGGTCACGCACAACGTGCTGGCCGGTGACATCCTCACGTAGTGCCAGCTTCAGCTGATTGCCCTCCGCCGCGACATAGAAAACATCCACGTGGCCACGATCCAGCAGCACATCAGCAGCCTTTGCTGGGCCGGCACCAACAGCCGTGGCCAGCAATGCGCAGACGAGAACCACGAATGCTTTCAGGTGTGACACTGGGAGACCTCTTTTCACTTTCCCTAAAATAACTTCGCGTCACACTACTGCAAATGGGAACCGTTTTCATAATGGTCGGATTAGTCACCCACATTTGGCGGTAATCGTTTTCAATAAGTGATTGTTCCCCTCCCCTGCTGTAGCCCCGCTACCCTCTGCTCGCGGGAATCGTGCACCCCAAGCACCGAAAGCGAAAACCCCGCCGGTGCACTCCCTCACGGGAAGCACTGGCGGGGTTCGATCAGAAAGGTCAAACCAACCGAAGCGATTTACGCCTCGGTGTAGTCCTTCTGCACGGACGGGTCAACCGGAACACCCGGGCCCTGGGTTGCGGACACGGTGACTTTCTTCAGGTAGATGCCCTTAGCGGAAGACGGCTTGAGGCGAAGGACCTCATCCAACAGAGCGCCGTAGTTCTCAGCGAGCTGCTCCGGGGTGAAGGATGCCTTACCGATGATGGCGTGCAGGTTGGATGCCTTGTCCACACGGAAGGCAATCTTGCCGCCCTTAGACTCGGTAACAGCCTTAGCCACATCCGGGGTGACAGTGCCGGTCTTCGGGTTCGGCATCAAACCACGCGGGCCGAGGACGCGGGCAACGCGGCCGACCTTAGCCATCTGATCCGGGGTAGCAATGGCAACGTCGAAGTCGATGTTGCCGGCGTTGATCTGCTCGATCAGCTCGTCAGAACCGACGATGTCAGCACCAGCTTCCTGGGCCTTCGTAGCGTTCTCGCCCTCAGCGAAGACAGCGACGCGGACGGTCTTACCAGTGCCATTCGGCAGGTTGACGGTGCCGCGGACCAGCTGGTCGGCCTTGCGCGGGTCGACGGAGAGACGCATTGCTACGTCGATGGTTGCGTCGTACTTCTCCGACGCGGTCTCCTTAGCGAGCTTCACTGCCTCGAGCGGGGAGTACAGGTTCGTACGATCCACCTTTGCCAGCTGCGCGGTGTAGTTCTTGGAGTGCTTCTTGGCCATGTTGATTCCTTAAAGGTTGTAGGGAATGTGGTGCGGGCCTGACCCGGCCCTGCCACGGGGCGAGGCGCTCACGCACCTCACCGGAACAAAAGAATGGGAAAGAAAGAAGGATTTACTTCTTCACTTCGATGCCCATGGAACGAGCGGTACCAGCGATGATTGCTGCGCCTGCCTCGATATCACGAGCGTTGAGGTCTGCCTTCTTGGTCTCCGCGATCTCCTTGCACTGATCCCAGGTCACAGAACCGACCTTGTTAGTGTGCGGGACGCCGGAACCCTTCTGGACACCAGCAGCCTTGAGCAGCAGCTTGGATGCCGGCGGGGACTTCAGGATGAAGTCGAAGGAGCGGTCTTCGTAGACTGTGATCTCCACCGGGACGATGTTGCCACGCATGGACTCGGTTGCAGCGTTATACGCCTTGGTGAACTCAACGATGTTCACGCCGTGCGCACCCAGAGCCGGACCAACCGGCGGAGCCGGGTTAGCCATACCAGCTTCAATCTGCAGCTTGATCAGGCCAGTGACCTTCTTCTTAGCCATCGAATTACCTCATTTCCTTGGTACAGGACGCAGCCACGATGTTTAGCATGCGTCCTTCCGGATTCCGGGGCTACCCAGCAACCGGGGATGAACGTTTTCACGTACCCACCTGCGGTAGGCACGATCGTTAAGTGTATGTCACGGAGACCTGCGCCCCCAAATCATGTGGGGCTTGCCAACAGGCAGGCCCCACATGCGTCGATAAGCGAAACGCTACATGATGCGCTCGATCTGGTCGGCGGTGAGCTCCACTGGGGTCTCACGGCCGAAGATGGACACGAGTGCCTGGATCTTACCGGTCTCCGGATCAATCTCATTGATGGTTGCGGAAACACTGGCCAGTGCGCCGGAGAGAATCGTGACAGCCTCGCCGACCTGGAAGTCATGCGCGACCTTCGGTGTCTCCTCCTGCTCCGGCATCGCAATGACGGTCTCACCCTCAGGGCTGACCTTCACGTCTTCGCCCTCAACTGGTGCTTCCTTCGGCATGAGGAACTTAGCCACATCCCGGTGCTTGACCGGGGTGGCATTGCCCTCATTTCCCACGAAAGAAGTCACGCCCGGGGTACCGCGAACCACGGACCACGCAGCGTCGTTAATGTCCATGCGAACAAGCACATAACCCGGCAGAAGCTTACGCTTCACAATCTTGCGCTTACCGTCCTTGAGCTCCACCACCTGCTCAATCGGCACAACCACGTCGTAGATAGAATCCTCCACCTCGAGGGTCTGAATACGCATATCCAGGTTGGTCTTCACTTTGTTCTCATAGCCCGAGTAAGACTGGATGATGTACCACTGGCCCGGCAGCTTTTTCAGCTCACGGGTGTACTCACGCAGACGACGCTTATACTCAGCGTCCGAACTCTCCTCCGGCTCCCCACCCAACGCGGCCTCAGCCTTAGCGACGGCCCCATCCGCCTCCTGCGTCTCCGGATCGGTGGACTCCTCGACGGCACCACCTTCGCTGACCATGTCAGCTTCCTGCTCCTGAATATCTTCCTGGCTGTACTGATCGTCTGCCATGACCGCTCCTTATGCGTCGGGGCTGTGAGTTAGTGGAAGTTGTACAAAGATGTGACGCCCAGCCTACTGCGCTCATCCAAAAACTGATCCCGCCTTACCCTGCGAGCCAGGGAGGCGGGATGTTTTTCTAAAGCGAGATTATACCTATCGGACGAGGATTTGCTCAACTACCCAGGCTGCGCCCTTGTCTACGCCCCAGACCAGGGCCGTCATCACGATGAGGAAGCCAAACACAATGAGGGTGTAGTTCAGCATCTGCTGGCGCGTCGGCCAAACAACCTTGCGCATCTCCTGGACGACTTCACCCGGGAATGCGGCAGCACCCTTACCCGGAGCATCCTTATCTGCGACAACGGGTGCGGAGGCACGCTTTTCTTCATAAGAATCAGAGGTGACGGATGATGCACCACTCATCTGGCGTTTGCCAGTGGGTTTTGCGGCATGCCGGCCTGGCTGGTTTTCAGTCACAGCTCTCCTCGATTTAGGTCTATGTGGCAGGGGCGACAGGACTCGAACCTGCAACCTACGGTTTTGGAGACCGTTGCGCTACCAATTGCGCCACGCCCCTTTTGGTGTACTGCTAAACAGTACGCCAACCCTACCACGAACACTCATGCGCTCCTGGGAGGGCGAGCACATCCCCCGACCGAGACCGGGTAGATGAGTAGCGATGGCGAGAATTGAACTCGCGACACAGCGATTATGAGTCGCTTGCTCTACCACTGAGCTACACCGCCATGTTGATTGCTGTCACCAGCAAAAAACAGAGCCCCCTAACAGAATCGAACTGTTGACCTTCTCCTTACCATGGAGACGCTCTGCCGACTGAGCTAAGGGGGCTTAAGCCTCTTAAGCGTTAGCCGCTCGTTTGAAGCCTTGAAAAGATTAACCTGTCGGATACGCTCGGCACAAATCAGCTGGCTAACGCTAGTTTTTAAGCGCTTTTCATGCGCTTAAAAAGGCAGCTTGATACTCAAGTGACCCTTAGCTCGTGATCGTCCAGCCACCACGTAGAAACGGGGTTAAACGAGGGTTAAACGACGGGGAAAGCAAAAACACCGAGGGGTTGAACCTCTCGGTGTTTTGTGTTGGTGCCAGGTAGAAGATTCGAACTTCTGAAGGCTAATGCCGGCGGATTTACAGTCCGCTCCCTTTGGCCGCTCGGGCAACCTGGCGTGCCTGAACTACCTTACAGCAGCGCCCCAGAGAAAGTGCAAATCAGCTGGAATACAGGCATTTCTTGAGCTAGCCCACGCGGTCGACGGTGTAGCGGGCAATGTGGCGCATCGCTGCATTTGCCGGGATATTGGGGAGCTGATCCAGGCACTCATCTACGACGGCCAGGTAGTCCCGGACACAGTCGAGGGCACGTTCGCGGCCATCGGTTTGGCTGATGAGGGTGAGGGCGCGCGTGACATCAGCATCGCGGATAAGCGGGCCAGTAAGAAGCGCGCGGAGTTCTTCCCCGGCGGGGCCCTGATCTTGCATGGCGTAGAGCGCGGGCAGGGTGAACACGCCTTCACGCAGGTCCGTGCCCGGCGTCTTTCCGGACTGGTCGGTATCGGAGAAGATGTCGATGATGTCGTCGACGATCTGGAAGACCATGCCCACGGCCTCACCGAGCTTGGTCAGCGCGGCGATCGTCGGCTGATCCGCACCGGAATGAACGGCGCCGAGGTGGGCAGCAGACGCAATGAGTACACCCGTCTTCTCGCGGATGACGCTTAAGTAATGCTCAATCGGGTCGTTGTCACCAGCGCCGAGAGTTTCACGCATCTGACCGGTAACCAGCTGTCCGAAGGTTTCCGCAAAGTGGGCCACCGTGGCGGTATCGATCTCACTCATGATGCGCGAAGCCTCTGCCAGCAGGAAGTCACCAGAGAGGATGGCCACCGTGTTTGTCCACCGCGAGTTGGCTGACTCGACACCACGGCGTTTATCCGCTTCATCCATCACATCGTCGTGATACAGCGTGGCCAAGTGCACCATCTCTACGATGGTGGCGCCACGCACAACATTGTCGGATTGCGGGTGCGGTCCGAACTCGCTGGCCAGCATGGCCATCACCGGACGGAAACGTTTACCACCAGCCTTAGCTAGGTGCGTCACCTTGGCGGACAGGAAATCCTGCCCACTGTCGAGTCGCTGGAACATGAGCTGTTCCACTCGTGCCAACCCGTCAGCAACGCGAGCTGCCAGCGCCTCATCCCAAAGATCCAGCTGGTTGCTGGCTGAGGGGGGTGTAGGAGAGCCGTGAGTCATCTATCGTCCTTGCGGGTCTGCGGCGGGAATAGGAACCTCCTTTACCGTAGTCCACCCCACAACTAATTACGGCAATATGTACCGTGAGTACCGTGAATTCGTTTATAGGCCGCTATGACTGCGTGGTTGTCGGCGCTGGCCCCGCCGGTTCCGCCGCCGCGATCGCCGCGGTCCGGGCAGGTATGAGCACCGCTGTTGTGGACG
>NZ_VXKH01000084.1 GCF_008693065.1 Corynebacterium tuscaniense
CCGCCCGCACACGGTCGATGAGCTGTACCGCGCGCTCGACCACGCCCGCCGCGACCCGTCCGTCGGTGTTGTCCTGCTCACCGGCAATGGCCCCTCCCCGAAAGATGGCGGTTGGGCATTCTGCTCTGGCGGCGACCAGCGCATCCGCGGCCGTTCCGGCTACCAGTACGCCACCAGCCACGACGATGATGTGGAAGCCGCCACCGCGGACCACGTCGATGAGGCCCGCGTGAAAGCTGAGGGTGGCCGCCTGCACATCCTTGAGGTCCAGCGCCTGATCCGCACCATGCCCAAGGTGGTCATCGCCGTGGTCAATGGCTGGGCCGCTGGCGGCGGACACTCCCTCCACGTCGTGTGCGACATGACCATTGCGTCGCGCGAAGAGGCACGTTTCAAGCAGACCGACGCCGACGTCGGCTCCTTCGACGGCGGCTACGGCTCCGCTTACCTGGCCAAGCAAGTCGGTCAGAAATTCGCACGCGAGATCTTCTTCCTCGGCCGTACCTACTCCGCTGAAGACATGCACCGCATGGGTGCCGTGAATATCGTCGCCGACCACGCGGAACTCGAAAATGAAGCCATCCAGGTCGCCCGCGAAATCAACGGCAAGTCCCCCACCGCACAGCGCATGCTCAAATTCGCATTCAACCTGCTTGACGACGGCCTCATGGGCCAACAAGTCTTCGCCGGCGAAGCCACCCGCCTCGCCTACATGACCGACGAGGCAGTGGAAGGCCGCGACTCCTTCCTGGAAAAACGCCCGCCGAACTGGGACGAGTTCCCGTTCTATTACTAGATAGGTCAACTAGATACGGTCAACCCCGCACGTGTGATCCGCGCAGCCACCGGTGGGCCAAAGCCATACTTCCCGCGAAGAGCGCCGCACCCAACACACTAGCGATAGCGAAACGCGTTAGGGTCGTGGCAGTTTCCGGCCATGCTGTCGGCGCGATAATCCAGAGTGCGCTCTCGGCGAGAACATCGCCGCCGATCGTGGCGGAGAAAATGGTCGCGGCCAGTGTCAGAGCGAGTGCCCACCCCACGCCCCAACGAACAGTAACGGCCAGTGAGAGGAATGCCATCGCGCCACCGATGACGGCGGCGAGGAGGAGGCGACGGGCAGCGTCGATAGGCATTGCCCCGCAGGTCACCGTGGCAACGAGCGCAACGAGCGCGACCACAATGAGCAGCCAACCAAGAAGTGCTGCGCGGACGCGCGCGTGCTCGATCTGCATGAGCGACCAGGCCGGCCGCAACTGCGGCCACACGAGCACTGGGAGCAGACCAGCGCCAACGGGCAGGATCGCATAGGTGAACAAGCCCGTGCGTACGGATGGGTCGTAGCGCAGTGCGAACAGCATAACCAGCACGGACAAGACCACGCACCCAATCACCGCCGGATTCAACGCAGCGCGATGAATGCCACGAAGTGCTGCCAGGTGTGGCACGGCGGCCGGACGGTTCACAGCGGGTATTGCAGGGTTATCAGCTACCGGCGCGGTCACCGCATGGACGGTTTGGCGGCGCAAGCGCAGAGGAGTCAACCGCGCTGGAACAAGCACTGTGCACGCCATCCCCACCACGGCGAGCAGCACGCACAGAGCGAAGGCCGGCCACGGTGACTCATACCGCAACGGCGAATCTGCCTCCAATGGTGTTGCATTGAAGTGCAGCCCCATCGTGGGCAGCACGAGACGCATAGGCCACGCGCCGGGGCTGAGCCACCACCAGTCACGCTCGGCGAAATAGCCGAGGAACTGCCAAATGAGGGAACCAGCGAGCGCAACGATAAGACCGTAGCGGCGGCTCACTGCCGCAGCTACGCCAGCAACACCGAGCGAACCGACCCACGTGAAAACCCCGATCAATAGGACGCGCGCCGCGTGCTCGAGACCGAAAAGCGCAGCAAGCGCCCATGTCGCACCGAAATCAAGCAAGAAAAACAAACCAAGCGCTACCCACACCACCACGAGCCGGGCAGCACGTGTCGCATGCTGCGATGCCGGGCGCCACAGCGTTCCGCCCGAGCGCGACTGTTTTTCCCGTTGCTCCACCAGCCCCGCATACAGTGCGGCGAGCGGCGCGAGCATGCCCGTGACCAGCAATGCTTGCCAGTTGAGCATGTCGGAAGCGTCTTCAACAACGCCGGCCAGCGACATTCCCGACAGGACTAAGCCCAGCACTAGGCCACTGCCGGCGAGCCACCACAGGACGGAGCCTTTCGCACGGATGCATTCAGCACGCAGTTCCCGCATTGTTTTAGAGCACCTCCCCGTTCGCAGCAGTGCCACGGGTGAGCTGGAAGAAGGATTCCTCCAGGTTCGGGCCAAGCTCGCGTAATTCGCCTGCAAACCGCACGGTGCCATCGGCGATCACGGTGGCATCATCGGCCAGGTGGAGGACCTCACCAAGCTGATGCGAACTGACCAGCACGGTACGCCCAGCACGGACATAGTCCTTCAAATACTCACGCAGGTGCGCGATGCCCTCCGGGTCAAGGCCGTTCTGAGGTTCATCGAGCACCAACACCGGTGGTTCGCCGAGCAGCGCCTGCGCTAACGCCAGGCGTCCTTTCATGCCGGTGGAGAAATGTGAGGCTTTCTTCTTCCCCGCGGCCTCCAGCCCGACAAGCTCAAGCACACGATCTGCCTCCGAATCCGGCAGACCGAGCAATGTTGTGTGTACCCGCAGGTTGTCGCGGGCACTAAGGTGGCCGTAAAACGCCGGGTCATTGATAGAGGCCCCAACACAACGCAATTTGGATCGCTTGAAAGGCTGCCCCATCAACGTCACGCTGCCATGATCGGGCTTAATCAGGCCAAGCAGCACCGACATCAACGTGGACTTGCCAGCACCATTCGGCCCAAGCAGCGCATGCACACGACCAGGTGACGTTGTCAGCGCCACATCGTTCAAAGCACGGTGGTCACCGAAAGTGACGGAAATATCTGAACAAGCAAGGTGCGAACTGATCATGCACACCATCTTTGTGGTCCAGGTCAGATGTGTAATCCCCCCACGGGAGGATTTTCTAGTCCACTATTCCAGCCCGTTGTGCAAAGAGCACCAACGCAACTCGGTCACGCGCACCGAGCTTGTGCAGCAAATTCTTCACATGTGTTTTCACCGTGGTCTCCGCGATAAATAGCCGCTGAGCCAGCTCCGCATTCGTTGCTCCAGTTCCAATTTCGGCCAGCACCTCCACTTCACGGCGGGTGAGAAAGGAAAGCGCTTGCCTCTGCTCATCGCTTAAAGCATTGTCCGTATCCACCCCACCTCGCACCCACTCCAACACCTTTCCGGTCACACCACTAGCCAGGACAGATTCACCATGAAAAACCGTACGGATAGCCTCCGCCAGCACCTCCGGATCAGCGTCCTTAAGCAGGAATCCGTGAACGCCGGCATCAATCGCAGCTTTCACCAACGCATCATCATCAAAGGTGGTCAACATGATCACTTTCGGCCCAAGTGGCATGATCTGACGCGCCGCGGAAATCCCATCAAGCACTGGCATCCGAATATCCAGCACAGCCACATCGATGTCGTGTTGTTTCACCTGCTCCACCGCCTTCTCACCATCAGCAGCGGTGGCCACCACCTCAAAATCCGGTTGTGCGTTCAGGATGGTGGTGAGGGCGTGGAGGAGGAGCGGTTGATCGTCGGCAAGCAAAATGCGCATCTCAAACTCCCAGCACTGCGGTGACAGTGACCTTGTTGTCTTCGTGTTCAATTTCGAAGGTCCCGCCCGTCGCACGTGCACGCTCCCGCATACCGACGATCCCCGTGCCCGCTCCCGGCTGCGGCTGCGTACGGCCCACCGACGCAATCGTCACAACGATCGCCTCCGGGCCCTGCTCAACCGCAACCCGCGCCACCGGATTCTCCTGGTGCTTGACCGCATTGGTGAGCGCTTCCGCGACGATCCTGTTGAGCGCCTGGGCCGTCACAGTAGGCACGCTCAACCGCTCCGGCGCATCCAGCGTGACCGTCATGCCACTGGCACGAAAACGCTCAATCACCGCTGGAAGCGATTCAGCCGTCACGGCAGGCGCGAGCCCGGGCCCCTTATCCCGGAGCCCTTTGACCAACAAGCGAATGTCCGCAAGCGCGTCCCCCGCTGTGTCCCGGATAAGCTCAAGCGATTCTCGTTCCGTCCCTGCAGCCAGCCCCGCATTAGCCTGCACCTTGATTAACGTCAGCGAATGGCCCAGCACATCATGGATATCGCGCGCCGTGTTCAGCCGCTCCTCCTCCCGCGCCGCAACCAAACGCTGCTCCCGCATACGCGACCTATGCTTCTCCGCCTCCTCTTCAGCAGCCCCACTCGCCGCAAGAAGATACGCCACAGCAATGACCGCCCAGTGAAACAACAACGTCAACGCTGCATCCGGCGGTCGCCGGTAGAACAGCATGAAGCCCTCGTCCCACGTCCACATGAAAGGGGAAATGAAACACCACGCTGCCGCAACCGCGGTGAGTAGCGTGGCACGCCACATCCCACGATTGGACCCACCATCCCTCTTGCCGCCGTGGATGTCCTGGGCATGGCGGCGTCCGGTATAAACCGCCAGCGGAACCAACACCACCCACACCGTGTAACCAGTATTCGTCGGTGCAGCTACCCACAGCACCGACCACGCCACGTTCAACCCCACCATCAATGCTGATGACACCACCGGGTTCCTCTGCCACCGCGACAGCGCCCCAACAAAACACCAGGACAAAAGCACTTGAACCCAATCCTGGGTAGCCACATGGCCAGTGAACAGCGGCACCGTGTACACCAGCGCCAACCCAGCCGCCAACGAAGTGACCACGAGCTCACCGGATTTCATACGCACGAACCTGAGCCTATCCCGCCACCCCACTCTGGCTCCTCCTCCCACAGGAGGAGATTGACTCACGCTAGGATGACGCGCGTGCCCAACATGCTCGAATTACTCCCCGTTGACCTGGCTAATCCGCTAGCGATCATGCCCGACCTGGAAGCGGCAATCTCTGGTGAATGTGCGGTGTTGCCCGTCCCGACCAATGATCCGACGCGGGCGGACAAACTCCGCGTGAGCATGCGCGCGGGCCAGTCCATTGCAGATGAGATCGCAGTGGTGGTGGCCACCTCCGGCTCCACGGGCACGCCGAAGGGCGCACAGCTCACGCCGGTGAACCTCATTTCCAGCGCCGATGCCACACACCAGGCGTTAGGTGGCCCGGGCCAATGGCTTCTAGCCATGCCAGCGCACCACATCGCGGGCCTGCAGGTCCTCGTGCGCAGCATGGTCGCCGGCGTCGAACCAGAATTCGTCGACCTTACCGACGGCTTCCACACCGCAGACTTCGCCGCACGCACCGAAACACTTGCCGCCACCGGCGACCGCATGTACACCTCGCTCGCCCCGATGCAGCTCAACAAAATCATGAGCACCCTCGCCGGCATAGAAGCCTTAAGGCTTTTCGACGCCATCTTGGTCGGCGGCGGCCGCATCAACCCGAAAATGCTCGACTCGGCAGCCAAACTGCGCATCAACGTGGTGACCACCTACGGCTCCTCCGAAACCTCCGGCGGCTGCGTCTACGACGGCCGACCCATCGCCGGCGCCCACGTCCGCGTCCGCG
>NZ_VXKH01000085.1 GCF_008693065.1 Corynebacterium tuscaniense
AGTAGCCCTGAAACTCAACAATCGACCGCGAAAGACCCTGGACTACGACACCCCAGCAGAACGCATGGCCGAACTACTAGGATTGACCGGAACCTAGGAAACGTTGCAACGAACGCTAGAATCCGCCCATGAGTGAACAAAAATACGAGATTGAGCACAACCCCGAGCATCACCGCTACGTCATTACGGTTGACGGTAAGCAGGCGGGGTTTGCGAATTACTACGAAGACGGTGGTGTCCGCGATTTCAACCACACCGTCATCGATCCAGCTTTCCGTGGGCGTGGTTTATCCGCGCCCCTTATCCAAGCTGCCCTCAACGACACAAGGAAGTCTGGGAAGAAGATCATCCCGTCCTGCTCTGCAGTGGAACACTTTGTGCAGAAGAACGAGGGCTACAAAGACCTGTTGAAGTAGTGGCGAAGTGCCTTAGCGGCTGGTGTTGTCGTTGTTACCGGCGACGTAGGCGTCTGGGTCGACAAGGTGCTGGCGTTCGTCGCTCTTGCGGGGGCGGCACTTGGCGGGGATGCCAATGGCGATGCAGTTGGGCGGAACATCTTTAGTCACAACGGCATTCGCACCGACCGCGGAGCCTTCACCGATGGTGATGGGGCCTAATACTTTGGCGCCAGCGCCGATGGTGACGTTGTCGCCGATAGTGGGGTGGCGTTTGGTCTGAGTCAGGACTTGTCCGCCAAGGGTGACGCCGTGGTAGAGCATGACGCCGTCGCCGATCTCGGCGGTTTCGCCGATGACGATGCCCATTCCGTGGTCAATGAAGAAGCGGCGGCCGATGGTGGCACCGGGGTGAATCTCCACGCCTGTGAGGAAACGGGTAAATTGCGCCAGGATGCGCGCTGGTCCTTTGATGTTTCGGGTCCACAGGGCGTGTGAGATGCGGTGCATCCAGATGGCGTGAAGGCCGGAGTAGACAATCGCGTTCTCAAGATCGCCGCGGGCTGCGGGGTCGTGGAGGCGGGCGTTTTCGAGGTCCTCACGGATTGTTTGGATCACCTTGAACATGGGAGTCCACTTTAACAGCGCATAAGAAGCGGCCCCCTCGCGCGTGGGGTTTAGATTCATGCGCGAGAGGGCCAGGTAACGGTGAGTTTAGTCGCGGATGTCCTCGTAGAGGATGGTGGAGATATAGCGCTCACCGAAGTCGCAGATGACGGTGGCGATGGTCTTGCCGGCATTCTCCGGGCGTGACGCGACCTCGAGGGCGGCTGCGACGTTGGCACCGCTGGAGATCCCTCCGAGGATGCCGTCTTTGCGGGCGAGCTCACGGGAGGTGGCTACGGCGGTTTCGTTGGAGATGGTGATCACTTCGTCGATGATCCCGCGGTTTAAGGTGGCGGGCACGAAGTTCGCGCCGAGGCCTTGGATTTTGTGCGGACCAGCTTGGCCTTCGGACAGGAGCGGGGAAGCGGACGGCTCTACTGCGATGAGTTTGATATCCGGGTTCTGCTCTTTCAGGTATTTGCCGGCACCGGAGATGGTGCCACCGGTGCCGACGCCGGCGATAAGAATGTCGATCTTCCCGTCGCTGTCCGCCCACAGCTCGGGGCCTGTGGTTTCGTAGTGGACGGTCGGGTTTGCTTCGTTCTCAAATTGGCGGGCCAGGATGGCGTTGTCGGTTTGTTCGACGATTTCATTCGCCTTTTCGACGGCTCCTTTCATCCCTGCCGCACCCGGTGTGAGTTCGATCTGGGCGCCGTAGGCGCGCAACACAACGCGGCGCTCCACGGACATGGTTTCCGGCATGGTCAGGATGACGTTGTAGCCACGTGCCGCGCCGACGAGGGCGAGGGCGATGCCGGTGTTGCCGGAGGTGGCTTCGACGATGGTGCCGCCGGGTTTGAGCTGACCGGAGGCCTCAGCAGCGTCGATAATTGCGCGTCCGATGCGGTCTTTCACGGAGTTGGCGGGGTTGAAGAATTCGAGTTTGCCCAGGATGCGTGCCTGTGCGGCGTTGGTGCCTTCGGTGATGCCTTTAAGCTCGACGAGGGGTGTGCCACCGATGGTTTCTAGGATGTTGTTGTAGATTTTTCCCATTTTTCTCCTTTGTTGAACAGCGGTTGACATGCGATCGTACACGACTCTCCTCAAAAATCTAGACCGAGTTGTTCAATGGGGATGAACCGGATGGTTTGCGCGGGGTGGCGGGGGTAGCGTCGTTAAGCGATTGCGTACTTCTTGCGCATAGTTTTTGGATTTGGTCACCCCCGATTAACCGTTAAGATGGGGACAGTTTGTTCAACTAGGGCATTTTCGGGCCGGATCCGGGCAATGCCCTTTCTCCGTCGGGGACACTCGAACGGGGGCGATGCGACGGCCAAAGAAGGAGAGAACATGGACGCGCAAGGGGTTAAGGACGACGATGATGCGATCCGAGCGTCGCTTACTGCACTGAAGACGGCTACCGGTATCCCGGTGGCGATGTATGGCACCCTTCTTGCTGATAATCGCCTTCAGATCACCCAGTGGATTGGCCTGCGTACGCCAGCTCTGCAGAATTTGGTGATTGATCAGAATCAGGGCGTGGGTGGCCGTGTGGTGTCTACGCGCCGTGCGGTGGGGGTGTCTGATTACTTGCGCGCGAGTGTTATTTCGCATGAGCATGATCGTGCGATTCAGGATGAGGGCCTTCATTCTGTGGTTGCTGTGCCGGTGATTGTGCAGCGTGAGATTCGTGGCGTGCTGTATGTGGGCGTGCACTCTCCGGTTCGTTTGGGGGATAAGGTGATCGAGGAGGTCACTATGACTGCGCGCACGCTCGAGCAGGACCTTGCGGTCAATTCGGCTTTACGGCGCGTCGAGGGTGGCAAAGGCACCGCCAAAGCTGGCCGCGTGATGAATGGTGCGGAATGGGAGCAAGTCCGTGCGACCCATTCCAAGCTGCGGATGTTGGCTAACCGTGTTGAAGATGAGCTGATCCGCAAGGAGCTTGAGCAGCTGTGCGACCAGATGGTCGCGCCGGTGCGTGTGAAGCAGTCTACGAAGCTATCTGCACGTGAACTGGATGTTCTCTCGTGCGTGGCCCTGGGCCACACCAACGTGGAGGCAGCCGAAGAAATGGGCATTGGTGCAGAGACCGTGAAGTCCTACCTGCGTAGCGTGATGCGCAAGCTGGGGGCACACACCCGCTATGAGGCTGTGAACGCTGCGCGCCGGATTGGGGCGCTACCTTAAGTCCTAAGCCTTAAACCTTGCCTGGGGTGCTTTGGAACCGCCTTTTGTCAAAGTTTTCACTACCCTGGATCGCGTGAAAGAGCGTTTTCTTGTTCAAGGTGGGGCCCGCCTCGAAGGGGTTGTGCGCGTTGATGGCGCAAAAAACAGTGTGTTGAAGCTGATGGCCGCTGCGCTGTTGGTGGAGGGGACGACAACTCTGAATAACTGCCCGGAGATCCTTGATGTGCCTTTGATGCAGAAGGTGCTTGAAGGTTTGGGGTGTGATGTAGAGATTGAGGGCACGGTTGTGCGCATCCACACCCCGGCGTATTTGTCTTCCCGCGCAGATTTCGATGCTGTGAGGCAGTTCCGCGCCTCCGTGGCCGTCTTGGGTCCGTTGACTGCACGTTGTGGTGAGGCGGTTGTGGCGTTGCCAGGTGGTGATGCAATTGGTTCCCGCCCACTAGACATGCACCAGTCTGGCCTGGAGAAACTCGGTGCTACAACCCATATTGAGCACGGCGCCGTCGTTGCTCGGGCCGGTCGCCTGCACGGTGCGCGCATCAACCTGGACTTCCCCTCCGTCGGTGCGACGGAGAACATCCTTACTGCGGCGGTCCTCGCCGAGGGGCAAACCGTGCTGGATAATGCTGCGCGTGAACCGGAGATTGTCGATCTTTGCGACATGCTCAACTCCATGGGTGCGCGTATTACCGGCGCGGGCACTTCCACCATCACCATCGATGGTGTGGAATCTCTCCATCCCACGGAACACACCGTGATCGGCGATCGTATTGTAGCCGGCACATGGGCTTATGCTGCCGCGATGACGCGTGGTGATGTCACCGTGGTTGGCATTGCGCCACGCCATCTTCACCTCGCTTTGGCGAAGCTGAAGAACGCTGGCGCCGATGTGGAGACCTACGACAATGGCTTCCGCGTACGCATGGATGGCCGCCCCCAAGCCGTGGACTATCAAACTTTGCCGTTCCCCGGTTTCCCCACCGACCTGCAGCCCATGGCTATTGGGTTGAGTGCCGTCGCTGAAGGAACGTCTGTGATTACGGAAAACGTCTTTGAATCACGCTTCCGCTTTGTGGATGAGATGATGCGCTTGGGTGCGGACGCCACCGTTGATGGGCACCACGTGGTCCTTCGTGGGGTAGAGCGCCTGTCGTCTACGGAAGTATGGTCATCCGATATTCGTGCCGGCGCTGGCCTTGTTTTAGCTGGTCTCGTGGCTGACGGGGAGACGGTCGTGCATGACGTCGAACATATCGATCGTGGCTACCCACACTTCGTTGAAGACCTCAATAATCTTGGTGCCGAGGTGCGCCGCATATAGCCACTCGCTTATCGACGAATTAACCCCTCTCACCTGCTGGTTTGTGTTGTTGGTTGGGTGTGTGTAGTTTTATGTGAGTCAGCGTGACCGACAACGCCCCGCTAGGCAGTCTGATTGTGGCTGGTTTGGTGAGATGGCGGTAGGAAAACGAGCGTTGATGGTTCCTTTCACTTGGGTCTGCATGGCTTTCGGTTTTGTTTGTTGTGTGGGTGTGTGTAAGGTTCAGCAAGCTGCTTTGAATGGGCCCTGTTTGTGGGGTGTGTTTGGGTGTGCGTGTGTTGTGTGAGAACTCGATAGTGTGCCAATGGTTTTTTGTTTGGTTGGTTTGTGTGGCTGTGTGCTCTTTTTTGGGGTGTGTGCTGGTCGATGCTGTCTGAACCATTGATGGGATGGTGTCGTCTGGTTGGTCGCATGACTGATTGGATTTTTTGTTGTTGTCTTTTTTCCTCGTCGAATGGGGCGGCAACGTGATGAACCTTTTTTGGTTTGTTGAGTAATTTTTGGATATGCCAGGCCAATGCTTGCGGGCTTTTTGTTTTGTGGGTGTTGGTGTGGTTTGTTTTGGTTGGGTTTTGGGCTTTTCACGGCTCGGTAATCTTTTACTGATTTTTTGTGGAGAGTTTGATCCTGGCTCAGGATGAACGCTGGCGGCGTGCTTAACACATGCAA
>NZ_VXKH01000086.1 GCF_008693065.1 Corynebacterium tuscaniense
GCAGGGGAGTCCGGGCCACTGTCGATGGCGCTGAGATCCTCGTGGGCGGGCCGAACATGCTGCGCGAGTTCAACCTCACCACCCCGGCCGAGCTCACCGACACCACCAGCGCCTGGACCGGGCGTGGGGCCGGTGTGCTCCATATTGTCCGCGACGGTCAGATCATCGGTGCGGTGGCCGTCGAGGACAAGATCCGCCCCGAATCCCGCGCCGCCGTGAAAGCCCTGCAGGACCGCGGGGTGAAGGTCGCGATGATCACCGGTGACGCGCAGCAGGTGGCCCAGGCAGTTGGCCAGGACCTGGGGATCGATGAGGTCTTCGCCGAGGTCCTGCCCCAGGACAAGGACACCAAGGTCACCCAGTTACAGGAGCGTGGCCTGAGCGTGGCCATGGTCGGCGACGGTGTCAACGACGCCCCTGCTCTGACCCGCGCGGAGGTCGGTATCGCCATCGGGGCCGGCACGGATGTGGCCATGGAATCCGCCGGAGTGGTCCTGGCCAGTGATGACCCGCGGGCAGTGCTGTCGATGATTGAGCTCTCGCAGGCCAGCTACCGCAAGATGATCCAGAACCTCATCTGGGCCTCTGGCTACAACATCCTCGCCGTGCCGCTGGCCGCCGGCGTGCTCGCCTCGATCGGGTTCGTGCTGTCCCCGGCCGTGGGCGCGATCTTGATGTCTGTTTCGACCATCGTGGTGGCTCTGAACGCCCAGCTGTTGCGCCGCATTGATCTGGATCCGGCCCACCTGGCTCCGACCGAGTCGAAGGAGGAACACACCACGCCTACTCCGGCATCCACCGCCATCCACTGATCCACCACTTCTCTCCACTGCCCCCGTATGACCCTGAAAGGCTCCACCATGAAGCGCACCCTTGTTCTTTCCGCTCTCGCCGTGGCCTCCTCCCTGGCGCTGACCGCCTGCGGTGAGGCCACCGAGTCAGGCAACACCGACGCCACCACCTCGACCACCAGCACTGCGACGACTACCGCTGAGACGACCGAGACCACCACGGCGAAAACTGAGGCGGACGGGGAGATCTCCGCCGATCACAACGACGCGGACATCATGTTTGCCCAGATGATGATCCCTCATCACCAACAGGCCGTGGAGATGAGTGAGATGCTCCTGGCCAAGGAGGGTATCCCCGCCCAGGCCGTGGAGTTTGCCCAGGGGGTTATTGATGCCCAGGGACCGGAGATTGACCGGATGAACGCCATGCTCGAGGCCTGGGGCCAGCAGCCGGTCACCGACTCTGGGGGCATGGGGACCATGGACGAGATGGGTGGCATGGATCACGGCGAGATGGGGGGCATGAGCGGGATGATGAGCCAGGAGGACATGACAGCCCTTGAGGAAGCCCAGGGCACCGAGGCTGCCCGTCTATACCTGGAGCAGATGACCGCCCACCACGAAGGTGCGGTCGACATGGCCCGTGACGAGGTTGCTGACGGCCAGAATCCCCATGCGATCACCCTGGCCGAACAAATTATCAACGACCAGGAGGCCGAGATCGCCCAGATGCAGCAGATGCTCACTGACCTATGACAGGTCCCCATCTTTTTCTGATCCCGAGGACAGGAATCTGAAAAAGAGGGATAACCGTGACGATTGCCACCTGCTGCGGGCGATGGGTCGTTGTCACCGGAGCGGGTGCACCGGGGTGGATGTTTCTTCTCCCTCTGGTCGTACCACTGAGGAAAGGAATCTCCTGTGTCCAGACCCTTGGAGAACTACGCGTTATTATCCGATACTCACACGGCCGCCCTGGTCTGCCGACAGGGCAGCATTAATGTTGGGGGTGTCCCCCGAGCAGTGGACACGGCGTTGGTGTCAGTTAGGCAACGAGGCCTACGGTAGCAGCCGTCGTCGCGGTCTCGAAGGTCGTACTGCGATCCTAGCTATCGCTTTTTACTTCTTGTATCTACTCAATCTCTAGCAGCTTCTACTGTATGTCCATAGGGTAAAGGGTATTTCTCAACGACACGTCGTCGAATTTAAGTTCAATGTGTAGCTAACGTGTAGTCAGGGTGTACCGCGTCGCGCTCGACTTCCCACGCGAAGCTAGCCCCAGCGATGCGTCCCTGGAACCCGGACATGAACTGGCCGGGCTGGATATGGGCCCGCGCATTCACACCGGGCAGATGACCGGCACGCCGTCGTCGTCGAGGATGCGGGCGCTAATGCCGTAGACCTCGTTGAGGAGCTCAGGGTTGAGCACCGCGGCCGGGGTATCCAGTGCCACGACACGGCCCGCTTTGACGACGAGCAGCTCGTCGCAGAAACGTGCGGCGAGGTTGAGGTCGTGGATTGCAACCAGGGCAAGCCTGTCGGTTCCCACCACTTCATCGCGGATGATGTCAAGCAGGTGCACCTGGTGGCGCAGGTCGAGGGCGGACGTGGGTTCGTCGAGAAGCAAGACGCTCGGGGTGCGCACGAGCATCTGCGCGACGCTGACCAACTGGCGCTGGCCGCCAGACATGTCGGAGACCATGCGGTCGGCGAGGTGCGTGATGTTGAGTCGCTCCATGATGTCCGCCGTTGCCGCGACTGGATCAGCATCGACCGCGCCGCGGCGCTTCGCGGAAACCATGATGGACTCGAACGCGGTGAGTGACGCGGTGGTCAGCATGTCTTGGGGCACGTAGCCGATGGCGGTGGTGCGAGACTTGCCGGTGACTTCGCACCCATCGACGACGATGGAGCAGGTGCCTTGCGACGGCTTCTTAATCCCCGCGATGGTTTTCACCAGCGTGGACTTGCCGGCGGCGTTTGGGCCGATGAGCCCTACGACTTTGCCTTCTTCCAGCGGGCCGAAGGTCATGTCGTCGATGATCGTGGCACGGCCGTAGCCGACGGTGAGGTGCTCAGCGGAAATTACCACGGTTAGCCCCTCTTTCGTGCGCGGGTGAAGATGAGGAAGACGAAGAACGGCACGCCGACCAGCGAGGTGATGATGCCGATGGGGATCGCGAGCCCTGGGATGATGGAGAGCGATACCGCATAAGCCACGCTGAGCAGCATCGCGCCCGCGGCTGCCGCGCCGGGAAGGAAGAACTTCTGGTCCTCGCCCACCAGCATGCGGGCGACGTGGGGGCCGACAAGGCCGATGAAGCCGATGATGCCGGTGAACGCGACCGCCGAGGCGGCCAGGAAGGATGCCACAAGCAAGGTAGTGAGGCGCAGGCGTTTGACGTCGATGCCGAGGGCGGCAGCGCGATCGTCGCCAAGCCGTAGTGCCGTTAGGCGCCAGGAGTTGACCACGCAGAAGGGGATCGCTGCGGCGACCACCACAGCGAGGATGACGTTCGCGGTCCAGTTCGCGCGCTGCATCGAACCCATGGTCCAGAACACGATCTGTTGGAGCGCTTCGATGTTGGCGCTGTACTGCAGCAGCGAGAGCAGGGCCTGGAAGAAGAAACTCAGCGCGATTCCGAGGAGGATCATCGATTCGGCGGTGGCGCCGCGCCACACGGACGCGACTGCCACGATAGCGACGGCGAGAAGTGCTGCGATCGCCGCGGTGAGCGCCAGGTTGAACTGCGGGTTCGGGATGAGCGTCCAGCCCATCACAATGGCGATCGCCGCACCGAACGCGGCTGCCGCCGAGATACCGAGGGTGAAGGGCTCGGCAAGGGGGTTGTCCAAGATGGTCTGCATCTGCCCGCCAGCGAGGCCGAGCGCGGCGCCGCACAGCAGTGCCATCACCGCAGCGGGCAAGCGCAGGGTGCGAATGACCACGCGGGTCTGATCCTCCACCGACTCGGGGTGGAAAACGGCGTTGTAGACGTCGGCAAGTGCGATGTCGATGGGGCCGACGACGACGGCGACGAGGAAGCTCGCGAAGGCCGCGATGACCAGCCCCACGATAGCGAACGCTTTGTTGCGCCCGCGCTTGTGGTAGCTCGTAATCGCGGCCTGGCGAGCATCCACGTTTGCGGCGGGCTGCGCGGATACTCGAGTTGTCATGGGTTAGCTCTCGTCCGGGTTCGCAGGATCGTAGAAGAACACGCCGCTGTACTCGAACGGCATCCACTCCTTGTGGAACTCGATGAAGTCCTTGGTGGGGTGGTAGTCAGCGAACTCCTCCGGGTGGATCCACCTGGCAAAGGCTTCAAGCGCGAAGACGTTGAACGGGTTGTCGTAGAACTGGTGGTACACGGCGAAATAGTTGCCGGTCTGCGGCGCTTCGAGCAGCTCGAAGCCGGGCAGTTGCAGCGGGCCGCTGCTAGTTTCTTTCGCCAGCTTGACATCAGACTGGTAGCCCATCTCCACGTGACGGAAGAGGTCGGTCTTGTTCGGGTCGCGCGCCCACTCGCCGCCGGTGACAATGATTTTCTCCGGGTCGAGCTCAATCATCTTCTCTGGGGTGATGGTCTTACTTTCCGGGCCGAGGACTTCTGGGCCGAGGTTGTGGCCGCCGGCCGCGGTGACCAAGGTGCCCAGGTGCACGTTGCCTGCGATGGCGCAGCACTCGTTGTATCCGGCTGCGGTCCACAGCAGTACGTCAGGCTTCTCGGCAATCTTCGCTGCACGCTCGGAGATTTCCTTGACCTTCGCGTCGTAGAACTCGTTGTACTTCGCGGCGCGTTCGCTCTGGCCGAGCAGGTCACCCAGAAGCTGCATGGATACGGTGGTGTTTTCCAGCGGCTTCTGGCGGAAGTCGATGTAGGCGTAGGTAATGCCGGCGGCATCCATGTCTGCGATCATGCCGGCCTCTTCGGCGGCCTTCTTCTGGTCGAGCGTCATAATGACCACGTCCGGGTCCTGCGCGAGCAGGTTCTCAACGGTGACGTCGCCCTTCTGGATCATCCCGATCGCCGGCAGATCCTTCGCTTCCGGCTGCAGTTCGAGGAGCTTATCGCGGAATGCGCCCGCGTTCTTCACCAGGTCTTGGCCGTACGCAACTATGTTGTCCAGCGGGTTCTCCTGCAGCAGGGCGGTGGCGTAGGCTGCGCGGCCCTCAGCCAGCACGATGCGGTCCGGCATCTCCGCGAACTCGATGGTGCGGCCCGCCGCGTCCTTCACCGTCAGCGCTGCGTCCGCAGTGCGTGCCGACGTGGCAACCTCAGAGGATGCCGTGCTGGCGGTGGTGCTGCCGGAGTCGGAGCAGGCGGCCAGGCCGATCGTGGTG
>NZ_VXKH01000087.1 GCF_008693065.1 Corynebacterium tuscaniense
CCGGTGCCGTGAGCCGCGCCGCCAGATGGCGTGCGGACGCCCCCGACGCAAACGCGCCCAACGCCATCCCCGCCAGCACAACACCGGTGGTGAGAGTGGACAGCCCTATGGAGTTCACCAAGAACAGCGGCAGCACGAACATGAGAGAAAACTCGCCGATAGCCACCGTCGCCGCCGTGAGGTTGCCCCAGGAGAACGTACCTACCTTGAACAAACTCAGATCCAGCAGCGCGTCGCGGCCGTTACGGGCACGATGCAACTCCCAGCGCAGGAACAAACCGATGAAGATGAGCCCAATCCCGATCGCGAACGGCACCGGGGAGATACTCCAACTAGCCGGCCACTCCCACGGGCCGAGGTGCAGCGTAGCTTTCTTTTCCCACCAGCCGAGCGTGCTCGCCTCGATAAGGCCAAACACCACCAGGCCGAAGCCGATCGCAGAGGTAAGCAACCCATCCACGTCCACACCGCGCGAGTTCTGCTTCCCGTGCGTCTGCGGCACCCACGCTAAGATGCCCACGATGACCAGCAGGCCCAGCGGCAGGTTCACCCAGAAAATCCAACGCCACGACGCATACTCAGTCAACACACCACCCAGGAGAGGGCCAAGCGCCGCCATGCCGCTCATCACCGCGCCCCACACACCAAACGCCGCCGCGCGATCCTTACCGTGGAAGAGCGAATTTACCGACGACAACGTCGCCGGCAACACCAACGCCCCACCGATACCCTGCACCGCGCGCGAGGCGATGAGGCTACCCGCCCCTGTCGCGGTTGCTGCCAGGAGAGAGCCGGCAACGAACAGCACCACACCCGCGATGAACGTGGTGCGCCGCCCAATACGGTCACCCAGCCGCCCCGACCCCAACAGGAGGGCCGCGAAAATAACGTTATAAATAGCATTAACCCACTGGGCGTCGGTGAGGGTGAGGTGAAGGGCGGAAATCATCGTTGGCAAGGCGACGCCGACGATCGTTCCGTCGAGCACGATCAGGGACAGCCCGGCGGCCAAAACCGTCAGAGCCTTCCACCGGCCGGGGTTGGTTGTTTGTGTTGTGCTCACTGTTTTTCCTTTCGATAACCCCGACTGTATGACCGCCTCCGAACCCGCAACATCGACCGACCGGTTGATTCCGCGCCAAGTGTTTAAATCTTTTTTCGGTTTTCGTGGAACCGGGCTGTTTGTGCTGGCCTTCGGCCTCCTGCGCGCGCTTCAGTGTGCGGACCCTGTGGATAGTTTTTCCGGTTATCCACAGGATTTTCAGGCCCTTTTCGCGCGTTGTTGCATTTGCGTTTAGCGTCCATGGCATGACTTCTTTTGCAGCTTCAGTAGCGGGGTTAACCAACCCCATTGAGACCCTGGCATCCTTTGACGCCCAGGAGCTCATCAGCCTTGGCTGCAAACCCGCTCTGATGCGTGAATGGGCCAAAGTCCACAAGGTCTACTACGGGTCGACGAAGTTCACCCGCAAACAAGCCAACGCCATCAAGATCGCGCGCTCGACCCGGAAGTCGATGGATCAACTGGTCTACATCGAATCCAGACTCTCCTCCATTAAGGACCCCGCCGAGAAGTGGCGGCTGCGTCTTGCCCTGCTGTCTGTTCCGGGGGATTATGCGACGCTTCAGCGCCGTTCAAAAAACATCGTGCCCGAGGTGGACAAGCCTGCCCCAGAACCCACCGTGGGGTTTGGTCGCTCGAATAAGAAACGGCGCCCCATCATCATCACAGCCCTGGAAGAAGATGCTGCAGTCCTTGAGTTCGCAGCACGCCAAAACCTAGGCGATGGTCCTGCTGGCCCCCAAATGTACGAAAAGCTCATGGCCATCCTGGGACTACGCCCCGATGAGGGCGAGACCCCATCCGGTATTGCTCCTGCTGCGCCACGTCCGCTGGTCCTCATCCCACTGGATGAGCAGATCAAGATCATGAGTGGTGCGGGCGATGATGTCATCCTGGGGCTGACTGACGGCACCACGATGACTGGGGCGGAGTTCCTGGCCCAGAATTTTGGGGACATCCTCGAAGTAGCGATGTTCCACCCACAAGAAGGACCGGTGAATCTGTATGACACCCAACGCTTCGCCAATCAGAAGCAACGCGACCTAGCCCGGGCCACCATGCCGACGTGTCCAGTACCAGACTGCCGGCACGCGGCAGATAACTGCGAGGTCCACCACATCAAAGCATGGTCACAAGGTGGAATGACCAACATGAACAACCTGGCCATGCTGTGCAGGTACCACAACAGAACCAACGACGATGACCCCACCAAACCCCACCGCGGCCGGCTGGAGAATATCCGGGGCGCACCGATGTGGAGATCACCACGGGGGTACCTGGTGCCTAATACCGTCCACCCCTACGGAGCGATGACGCTCCTCTACGGCAGGTAGACGGCAGATAACCCACCACCTCATGCCGAAAGCCAGCAACAGCTGGCCTTTTCGGCATGCTCTTTTTTGGATGCCCCTTAGAGCGGCGCCCTCCGCCTAGCGCAGGATGTCGCGGCCGTACTTCAGTGCGGCCGTGAGTAGGCCTGCCCATTTCTCGGGTGCCATGCCCTCCGGCCCACCGATGGGCACAATGCGCTGCTCGGCGACGGTGCGGGACTCGGTGTACTTGAGCAGACCCCCGTCGCCGTGGCGGCGGCCTACACCGGAGCGCTTCCAGCCACCCATGGGGGCGCCGATGGAGGACCAGCCGGCGGAGTAACCCTCGTTGATGTTCACGGTGCCGGCCTCCAGGTGGCGGGCGATCTCCTGTGCGGTGGAGCTCTTGCCAAAGATGGAGGCGTTCAGGCCGTACTCGGTGTCGTTGGCTTTCGCGATGGCCTCTTCATGTGAATCGACGACCTCGATGTACACCACCGGCCCAAACACTTCCTCCCGGTACAGTCGTGCGTCCTCCGGCACGTTCAAAAGCACGGTGGGGGCGTAGAAGTTGGGGCCGATGTTGGTCAGGCGCTTGCCGCCTGTGGCGACGGTGGCGCCTTTGGCCACGGCGTCGTCGACGAACTCGGCGACGGTGTCCGCGTGTTCCGAGGAGATGAGGGAGCCCATGTCGATGTCCCAGTCGTGGCCGGCGCCGATCTTCATTTTTTCCACGCACCGCACAAACGCCGGGATGAACCGATCCGCTACGTCACGGTGGACGTACATGCGCTCGATGGAGATGCACAGCTGGCCCGTGTTGGAGAAGCAGGCATGGCGCACACCAGACACAGCCTTATCCACGTCCACGTCCGCCGTCACAATCAACGGGTTCTTCCCACCCAGCTCACCGGAGAACCCGATGAGTCGCTCGCCCGCCTGGGCTGCGAGCTTGGCGCCTGTGGCAGAGGAGCCGGTGAACATGAGGTAATCGACCTGTTCCACGAGTGCTTGACCCACTTCGCGGCCAGAGCCAGGAACGACGGTGAGCACGTCCTTGGGTAGGCCTGCCTCGGCGAGCAGTTCCGCGGCGCGCAGGGAGGTCATCGGGGTGTTGGAGTCCGGTTTCAGCACGACGGTGTTGCCGGCGAGGATCGCCGGGATAGCGTCGGAAATAGCCAGCACCAGCGGGTAGTTCCACGGAGCGATGATGCCCACGACACCAATGGGGGAGTGTTGGACCTGGGTCTTCGTTGCAATCGGCAACGCCACCTTCGCACGGTCCGGCGACAGGAGCTTCTCAGCACGGTAGGCGTAGTGGCGGGCGGTCAACGCATTGTCAAGCACCTCTTCGAAGGCGGCGCGACGGTTTTTGCCGTTCTCGTCCTGGATGATGTCCAGCAGCTCATTCTGGTGCTTGAGCACCAGGTCGTGGTAGCGCAGCATGATCTTTTTGCGCTCTTTGACGGGGGTGGCGGCCCATTCGGGTTGCTTGGCGCGGGCACGCTCGACGATCTGCGTGGCGGTTTCGGCGCCGTAGTAGTTCGTGGTGCCGACGATGGTGCCGTCGGCAGGATTCGTGATGGTGATGGTCGTGTCAGAATCGTTGTGCAGGCGCGTTGTCATAGTCCCCCAAGATAATGCACTTCTGCTCTTCGGGGCAGAGGGATCGGGAGAAAACTTTGGCCCTAGAACACGAACTTTTGTACCAAAGACCGGTACGCCTTGGTGGTCAACTCGACGTCTTCGATGTCGACGTATTCGTCATGCGAGTGCAGTTGGTCCAGCACCTCACCGAGTCCGCGCCCGGCAGCGTGCAGGGCAAACCCGTAGCCCACCCCACCTTTGCGGCGGCCGAAGCGGAGGTCGGAGCCACCTGCAGCGATCGTTGGCACCACGGGCACGCCGGGGAAGAATTCCCCGAAGGTCTCCACGATCGCCTCATATAGCGGCCCGGAGGCGGGGGATACGGTGGCATCTTCAGTGATCAGGTGCTCGATCTCTACCCGTTCCGCCAGATCGCCGAGCGCTTCCCGCAGAACTTCGTCGACATCTTCCTGCGTCTGCCCAGGTAGAGGCCGGATGTCCAGTTCCACATACGCATTCGACGGCAGCACGTTGATGGCCCCACCGGCGCGGATCACAGTCGGCGCCACGGTGAGATGGCTCATGGCGTGGGAGTAGCGGGCAAGAGGACCGAGGGCCTCGTAGTTCTCCCCGCGCAGCAGCTGCTCTTCCGTCGAGGGGTCGAAGCGGAAGGCGCGGACGTAGCCTTTCCACAGGTCATCGGCGACAACAGGGGGCTCAATGCTGGCCAGTCGGCGTGCAACTTCGCCCACCAGCCCCACCGTGAGTTCCCGCCCATACGGCGCAGACCCGTGGCCTGCGTCGCCGTGGATGGTGATGCGCCGCTGCGCCGCCCCCTTCTCACCCACGACCACGATGAGGGCGTCTGGCAGGTGCGATCCAGAGGTCTCCGACAGGCA
>NZ_VXKH01000088.1 GCF_008693065.1 Corynebacterium tuscaniense
TTGCTGCCCGCCGCGCTGAGGAGTGTGAGCGCATCGCTGCCGAAATCGGTGGCGTGGGTGTGGGGTTGGACGTGACGGATCAGGCCAGCGTCGACGAGCTCGCGGCCCGGCCGGACCGCGTGGACCTGCTGGTCAACAATGCGGGCGGCGCGCGCGGCCTGGACTTCCTGCGTGATGCCAACCCGGAGGATTGGGACTGGATGTATCAGACCAACGTCATGGGCACGATGCGCATGATCAAGGCGCTGTACCCGCAGCTCGTGGCGGCGGAGGGGCTGGTGGTCAACGTCGGCTCCATCGCCGGGTGGGACGCGTACCCGGGCGGCAGCGGCTACAACGCCGCCAAGTTCGGGTTGCGCGCCATCACACGTGCTTTTCGACGTGAAGAGCAGTCCACCCCCATCCGCATCACCGAAATCGACCCAGGCCGGGTGAAAACGGACTTCTCCATCAACCGCTTCGGCGGCGATACCGAACGTGCCGCGGCGGTCTACGAGGGCAAACTCAATCTCACCGCTGAGGACATCGCGGAGGCGATCCGCTGGGTGGCGTCGCTGCCGAAGCACGTGAACATCGACACGATGAACATCATGCCGACGGATCAGGCCGAGCGCTAAACCCAGGTAGACGCAGGTAGACCATGACTATTTCCACATACGTGGCGCTGGTGGGCATTTGGGTTGCTGCCATCGCCAGTCCTGGCCCGGACCTGGTGCAGATCATTCGGCTGGGCGCCAAGTCCCGCGCCATCGGCGTGGCCTGCGCCGTGGGCATCATGCTGGGCAGCACGGTCTGGATCGCGGCGTCGCTTTTGGGCCTGAGCGCCCTGATCAAGGCGGTGCCAGAGGTCTTGGCGGTGCTGCAGCTCGTCGGTGGCATCTACCTTTTCTTCATGGGTGTGGGGGCTATACGTGCCGGTCTTTCAGCGCAGAAACTCCAGGTCGCCGAATCGGGCGCCGAACAGGCCCGCGCGCAAGCAAACAGCAAAGAACACACCACCGCCCAAGCCCTGCGCATCGGGGTGTACACCAACCTGTCCAACCCCAAGGCGGTCCTGTTCTTCGGTGCCGTGTTCGCCCAGTTCATCACCCCGGGCATGGGGTGGGAGTGGATGCTGCTCATCCTGATCACGCTGGTGGTCATTGGGTTTGGGTGGTTCGTGGGGTTTGCGGTGCTCGTCGATAAGCTGGCTAGCTTTTTGGCGCGCTGGGGGCACGTGGTGGACCTGGTTACGGGCCTTGTCTTTGTGGCGTTGGCCGTGTGGATGCTTGTCGGTGCTTTCCAAGTAGTGTTAAGGGCATGATTCTTACCACTACTCCGACCGTTGAGGGTCGCACGATTGTTGAGTACATGCGCATCGTCGGCGGTGAGACCATCACCGGCATGAACATGTTCAAGGATATTGGCGCGGGTTTCCGCAACTTGGTTGGTGGCCGCGCGAGCTCGTGGGAGGCGGAGCTGGTTTCCGCCCGCGATAGTGCGCTCAATGAGCTGTGGGAGCGCGCCCGCCAGATTGGGGCGGATGCCGTGGTCAGCGTTGAGTTGGACTATTCGCCGATGGGTGCGGACGGCTCGATGATGCTTGTCGCCGCCACCGGCACAGCCGTCAGGTTGGGTTAATGGAAGTTGAGATCAACGGCGGGAGCATTAAGCTCGGCCAGTTTCTTAAACTCGTGAATTTGGTGGAATCCGGTGGTCACGCCAAGGAAGTCATCGCCGACGGCCTCATCTATGTCAACGGTGAGCCCGCCTCATCGCGGGGCCAATCGCTTATCGACGGCGACGTGGTCTCCGTCCCTTCCACCGGCGACTCCGTGACCATCGTGGCCGATGGTGCTACCCCTGAACAATGGAGGAACCCTTAAACCATGCCTGCTTTTGAAGCCCAGCCGGGAATGCCCTACTGGATTGAACTGGCTACTACGGAGGCGCGAAAGTCCTCCTATTTCTATTCCCGGATTCTGGGGTGGGAGATGGGGGAGGCCGGTGACGATGATGGCTCTGCCGGCGATTACCGTGTTGCTCGCCTGCAGGGGATGCCGGTGGCGGGCATGGTGGAGCAGGACTCCATGCCGGATACGTGGATGACGTATTTCTATACCACCGACATCGCACGGGATTCTGCGCGAGTGGCGGAGCTCGGTGGGCGCGTGCTCTCTGAACCGATGGAGGTATCCCTAGGCACCATGGCGTTGTGCGCGGATGTTGCTGGGGGCTGGTTCGGGTTGTTCCAGCCCGCGGGGGAAGAAGCGTTCGTGGCGGCGGGGGAGCCGGGAACGCCGGTGTGGTACGAGTATGCGTCGACAAGCAATGTGCGCGCTGTCGCTGATTTTTACGGCGAGCTTTTTAGCTGGGACATTGTGGAAAATGAGGGCTACCTGCTGATCATGCAGGACGGTGCTGCGTTTGCGGGTATGTGGGATGCGTCCGGGCAAATTCCGGCGGACGTGCCGAGTTTCTGGAGCTCCTACGTGGGTGTGGCTAACATCGCTGAAACACGCATGAAGGTGCAGGAATTCGGGGGGGAGATCCTGCGCGGCCCGGAGAATTCTCCCTTCGGTCTGCTGCTCACCGTGGCCGATCCTAACGGCGCGGTGGTCACGCTGTGCGAGGTCGATGAACCTGTCGACGAGGACACCCTCGACGAGGCCGAATCCATCCTGCACTTGTAGAACACCATGCGGGTGAAACGTTTCGCGGCGGGCGTCGCGTGTCTGATCCTGGGGCTGAGTGTGCTTGCGCCGACTCCCGCGGTGGCCCTTGATGTGCTACCGGGTGACCCCGATGAGCGCACAGACCTTGCGGTGTACCACGATGATGGCCGCTGGAGTGGCAGTCCTGGTGCGAAGGACCCCCGGCCGGCGCTGTCCTTGGCCAAGCTGTACCTCGGCTACTGGATCCTCCAGAACGGGAGAACTGAGGACAAGGGCAAGGTATGGCGGATGGTGCGTGCCTCCTCTGACGGCCTGGCGGTGGAGTTGGACCGCAGGTACCCGAAGGCTATCGATGCGGTGGCCAAGGAATTTGGGCTCACCGCCACGGTGAGCGCCGGCTACTGGGGGCGGTCGGCTACCTCCCCGTATGACATGGCCAAGTTCATCAACCTGGTCAAGGATGACCCGGTGGCCGAACCCATCATCCGCGCGATGGCTAACCACACGCTGTATGCGGAGGATGGGTTCGAGCAGGATTTTGGTACGGATCAGTTGCAGGGGGTCATCGGGACCAAATTTGGCTGGTCAGATGACCGGTCAGGGGCGGTGGCATCCGTGTCCTTCGGCCGGGATTTCGCCGTTGCGGCCATGACGTATGGGGATGTTGATGATCACACAGAAGACGTCTTGGAATGGATCGACCAGACCGACCAGCAGCGTCGTTGGTTTCTGCCCGGTGGAGGTGACATCGGGCCCGCCTCGGGTGATGGCACGGGTCTCACAGCGGTAATGCCACTGTGGCTCAATGCTCGTGGCCAGAAGCGCCCGGTGCCTACGCTGAGGCCACTGGATGCGACCCGTTAGTCCACGCCTCTAGTCCACGCTGCGGAGGAAGTCCGCAATATCCCGCACCCGCCGGCGGTTCTCCGCCGGGGTAGCAATGCGGTGGGTGGAGTGGTACTCCGCCACTTGAACGGTGTCGCTGGCACCGGAGACATCTGGGCGGGCAGCGATCTCGTCTTGCAGAGCCACCTGGAGGAGTGTTCTTGGCCACTCGGTGGGGGAGGGTACGGTATGACCCCCGCGCAGATCCTCGGGCAGGTTGGCTACGGAGTCCAGGTCGGGGAAGGTGAGCACGAGGGCGTCGACCTCTGCCCTGGCTGCTGCGTCTTCCGCGGCAGCCAGTGCCGCCAATGCGCCACCCGAGCTGTAGCCCCACAGCGTCACCGAAGCCGGTTCTTGGGAGCGTACGTAGCCGATGGCTTTGCGCACGCTGTCCAGGATCTCATCCAGGTCCGCCTCAGGGGCCAGCGGGTGGTCTAAGTCCAGGATGGTGGTGCCGGACAGTTCTGCCGCCGCGGCTACCTCGGGGCGCCACTGCAGTTCCAGTGCCTGCCCGGAGCCACGCCACCAGCCACCGGAGTGGAGGGATACCGCCCACCGGCCGGTGGGGGCAGTAGGTACGAAGATGCGCGCCGGGATGTCCACCTGACCGGGTAGGTCCGGTAGGTCAGACAGTGCCGGCAGTTCGCGGGTGGTGCCGATGTTCATGCCGTAGGCCACGCCCGGCATGGTGTGGTCCAGGCCTGAGCCCAGCATGAGCATCGCGGCGTGAGTGATGCGGTCCGGCAGGTTAGCCACGTAGCGGTCCGCATCGCCTGGGTCGCCGCTGCCACCCTTCCACGGCGGGGTGAAGTCAGGCACCGGGTAGGTGGCATCCATGTAGCTGACTAGCTGCTCCAGCTGCTCCTTCGGCGGCAGTGTGCGCTCCACGCCGCCGACGTTGAAGTCCTCATTGCCCTGTTCATTGAGGGGGTAGGCGGTGTTGGAGGGGCCCGCCGGGAGGTCCTCCACTTCCGGTGCGGGTTCCGGGATGTGGCGCATGCGCTCTTGGCCGGCGCGGTAGTCCGGGGTGTTCATGGCTACCAGATCACCACCCTGTCTTTCTCAGGCACGAGGGTTTCAGCCGATGGGAAGGCCTCGTAGAACTCGGCGATGTTGCCGGCCACGATGTTGCAGCGGAACTCCGCCGGCGAGTGCGGGTCAATGGCCAGGTACTGCGCGGCCATTTCCGGGCGGATGGCGGTGCGCCACACCCGTGCCCAGGCGAGGAAGAGGCGCTGCAGGCCGTCGAAGTCCTGGCCGTC
>NZ_VXKH01000089.1 GCF_008693065.1 Corynebacterium tuscaniense
ACCCCGGCGGCGTCAAGCGCGGCCTGGCGCCGTGGTACCGGAGCCAGTGGTGCAGAACCACACGTATCCACGAAGGTCAGCGCTACCATCCGGCCGGTGCGCAACTCCGTGGCCTGCCAGAAGCGTGCACTGCCCGCAGACCCATGGTCGCGTAGGAGACGGAAACGCCCGTCGGAAACTGCCGCGCCCGGCACGAGCCGTGGCCCACGCACAACACCAGCGGACATGGGGGGTGGAACGGGGGATGTGTTGAAGGTGTCGTCGACAAGAAATTGAACCGGAACTTCTGTGGCCTCAATGCGGGCTGCGGGCGCGGTCCGAATGATCTTGTTCAGGCCAGGGATCTTGGCCAGTGCGGCGCCGAGGCTGCGAACCTCGGTGAGGTCGGAGAAGGATAGGACGATGCCGGTGACAATGACGAAGATGAGGCCGAGAACAGCCACTTCCACCAGCAGCCCCAGTGAGCCCGGGATGAGCGGTGGTAGCACGCGGAGGAAGTAGCGGGTAGCCAACGCAGCTGCGATGCCCACCAGGCCAGCTGCTGCCGCCCACGCCGCGGTGTGCAGCACGTCCCTGGAGCCCAAATTGCCTAGCTTGCGGTGCAGCAAAAACGCACCCACGATCGCGCCGGCCACGAAACCGAAACCGTTGGCCGCACCCAGCAGCACCACCACCTGGTCGGGGCTTGCCGCCACGGACGGTGCGAGCATGGCCAGCACCACCTTGGTCACCGTGATACCGGCGATGATGAACGTGGGCGTCCACGCCTCCTCCCGCGCATAGAACACGCGCAGGTGCAGCATGACCAGGGCGTACGGGATCAGCGTAAACGCGGAGAAACTCAGCGTCATGCCCAGCGTGCGCGCATCCGTTTCAGTGAACTGGCCGTAGTGGAACAGTGCAACACCGATGTCGGGGCCCAGCGCCGTCATGAACATGATGATGGGGATGAGCGCGATGAAGGTGAGCTTCGTGCCCAAGGTCAGATCACGCACCACCGCAGCATCATCACCATCCGCCGCATTGCGGGACAGGCGCGGCATGATCGCGGTCAGAAGCGTCACGCCGATGATGCCGTACGGCACCTGCAACAGCAGCCAGTGCTGCATGTAAATCGCCGGGGCGGAACTGTACGCCTCCGAGGCGATACGGTTGTTAATGATGTAGCCGACCTGCGAAATAGCCACGTACGTGACAATCGCTACAGCCATGCCACCGAACTGTTTCAGTCGGTCATCCAACCCCCACAGTGGCCGCAAATCAATGCCGAGGCGGCGCAGTGCCGGCACCATAATCAGACACTGCACCACCACACCAAGCGTGGTGCCCAAACCCAGCAACAGCACATGCGGGTCCATCACACCGGTGAGGTCGTCCTTGTCAATACTGCCCGGCAGCAGCATGTACAACGCCAGCACCGCGATGGATACCAGGTTGTTCACCACCGGCGCCCACGCGCCGGGCCGGAACACTTCCTTGGTGTTAAGCACCGCCATGAACAGGGAGAACATCCCGTAGAACATGATTTGCGGTAACAGCAGATAGGCAAAGGAGGTGGATTGGACCACATTTACTTCACCGTCCGCGTCCAACATCACCCGTGTCAGCAGTGGAGCCGCAATTACCGTCACCACCGTGACCACCGTGACCAACGTCAAAGTCAACGTGAACAGTCGCCGAATAAAGTCAGCGCCCTGATCCGGGTCTTCCTTCTCCGCGCGCACGAGCACTGGTACCACCAAAGCGGTGAGCACCGAGCCAAGCACGATCTCGGTGATCATATTCGGCAACGTGTTTGCTGTATTGAAAGCAGACGCCACCGCACCGCCGAGTGCAGAGGTGATCATCACCGTGCGAATGAACCCGGTGATGCGCGACATCAACGTCGCCACAGCCATCGAGCCGGTTGAGCGAACGACAGAACTGTCGCTCGTGGGCTTCCGTTTAGGCTGCGTCACAGGTTCTCCAAAGTTGTCGAAGATGGATACGGCAGGGGACTATGGGTATGTTAGCCGTCCCGCGCTATACCTTTTATCCCGCGAGACCCTCGGCGTCTTCCGCGCTGGAACATGAGGGCCAAGACAAACAGTGCGCTGGCACCCGCAATGATGATCCAGTTTTTCACCGCACCACCAGCGGTTTGGACGGCAATATCCACTGGTTGGGAGATCGGCTGTCCCTCTGGCGTGGCCAGGTAGAGCTGCAGTTTCGTCTGCTCGTCGTTCTCCTCCAAGTCCGCCGTCATCTGCAGGGTCAGCGAACCCCGCGCCGGGATGCGGAATTCCGTTGGTGTGTTCAGATGCGCGCCGGCGGGGCCCTTGTACAAGATTGACGCATCCACCGGCAGCGGTAGTCCGTTCTGCGCCACGATGAGCAGCGGGGAGGACTCCGAAGCACGGGTGTACACATTGCCCGGTGGGATCAAGGTGATGGCGGCGCGCAGGCCAGCCAGCGCATCGCGGTTGCCGTTGAGCCGCCGCCGGGTGCGTTCCTGCGCCTCCATGTAGCCGGTGTAGGAACGTCTTCCCGTTACTGTCAGTGCGGTGAGCAGATCTTGGCGCAGCGGCAACGTGTAGCCGTATTGGGTCAGTGCGATGGCGGGTTCGCTGCCAAGGAGGGACGTCAAATCGTCGATAAACGCCCCCTGCTGGGAGGCATTGAGCACTTCCGTGTCGGAGTAGATCGTCGGGTCTGCCTCCCACAAGCTCGGGGTGCCGGGGACGAGCTGGGCCGGGTCATCCGGCACACGGGTGTAGTCCGCCAGGCTCATGGGCACGCTGGTGTGTTCGCGGAAGAGTTCGTTGACCGTATCCATCACAGCCCGCGCGGTCTTCGGTTGCCACCCGGCTGGCGGTGTTACCAGCAGCGGCTCAGATGCTTCGGCGCTCTCCCCCACCACCACGCGCGAACTCGCAGCGGTACGCACAGCCGTTGCCGCGGTGTTGTCCCGCGCCACCTGCGAGTCCCGCGTGTAATCAAAACGCAGGTGATCATCGGAATAACCCGTCGTTTCCGGGTTCGGCCCGGTGGCCGCCAGGGTCGACGCCAGCTCATAATCAAAGTCCACACCCACCACACCGGGGCGCAGTTGCGTGAAACGACTGTGCGCAGAGTTTACGGACGTGGTGTTGTCAGCCACCAGCACACGCACCGCTTGCGCGGGTTGCGGCGCGGTAATCCCCGCGGAATTTGGCATTGCTGGATCATCCAAGGTGGTCTGCTGCTCACCTTCCACACGCCCATCTGGCTCATGGTCTGCGGTTTCGGTGGTGGAGCTGGTTTGCTCCTCCCACGCCCCCTGCATTCCCACTTCCGTCACTCGGGACTGACTGTGATCAGCCCAGCCCATCCCCGGCACGGTCTTTTCGGTGAGATAGCCCGAACCCGGCAGCACCACATTGCGCATAACCGGGGTACCCAAGACACGCTCCGCGGTGAACGGACCACGCTCCAGAGCCTCACGCATGAGCCAGCGATTACCTGTGCGCGCGACGGCCTCCAGGTCCGTGTTGGCCCAGGGCATAGCAAGAACGCACTTGTCTTTCGCCGCCGCCCGGAGTTTGTCCAGCCACGCCGCGGCATCATCAGCCCCGGTCCCTTGGGTGGAATCCTTGCCGGTGTCTGGGTTGCCCCAGGAATCACGCAGGCGCTGGCGTTTCTCGGCGGGCTCCGGCCTGTCATCATTCACGGTGTAACCGTCCGCCATCCGGTCCACGGTGTCTAGCAGCGCAGGGTCCACGGCCATGCAGGTTTCATTCCCGGCACCCAGCTCGGAGTAAACATCCACCAGCTGATCCAAGCGGCCCCCCGGCGCGATCTGCCCTGCTAGCTGTTCCGAAGACAGAATCAGCGGGGGCCGGTTCGGTGCCTCCCCCGTTTCGCCGGGGACAATGTCCACTGGCGCGGTGATGGGATACAGCACGGACATGCCGGCGGGTGTGCGCTCAGGTTCGTCCGCTCCTGGTGTTTCCTGCGCCGTTCCCAGCACCGTCATATGCCAGCGTTCCGTGTCCATGACAGCACCAGCATTTTCCAACACCACCATCACCGGGCGCGTCACGGTGGTGGGGTGGTCTTCCGCATCAAAGGTCACCTTGACATCCACGTGCCCATTCGGAGGCACCGTGGGCACCGTCACTGCATCACCTGCCGGCGTGTACTCCCCCGGCTGCGCCACGGTAGCCACCCGTGCATCCGTTAAGGACCCGGAGACCGGCCCCCGGCGCGGGGTCAGTACCAGATCATCGGCGGGTTCGGCGCCATCGTTATGCACTCTGACCGTCACATGGGTGGTGTCGCGGCTGGGGGCTGTGGCGGGGGCGTCGATAAGCGAAATGTTTAAACCCTGTGTACCTTCACCCAGTCTGATCTGCGAATTCACCCACTGGTCCGCCACCGCGGAATTACTCGGCGCGAGCGGCACCGGAATAGACTGCGCCACCGCGAACGGCAACCCCACCGAACACCCCGCAGCACACGCCACAGCGGCGAGCGCCGCACTGCGCTTGCTCCGCGACA
>NZ_VXKH01000090.1 GCF_008693065.1 Corynebacterium tuscaniense
AAGGCCGCCGCGCGGTCACCGGCACCAATCGTGAGCGCCTTATGGCCGATGCCGCATGGCTTCGCACCCACGCCAGTGGCCACCGCGCAGATCTCCTGGAACAACTCGCCCGCGCGGCTGCGGTCGACCCACACGATGTACCTCGCCGCTGGTTGGCTATCGCCGCCGTGTGCTGACTGGTTTTTCACCCGCTACGCACGATTTAAATTCACCTGTTCCAAGCTGGCCCAGCACCTAAATAGACAGCTTGGTCCAATTTTTTATATTTTGCGCGAACCGACCACACTACAACTGCTTGCCCGCCCCCCGGGTGACTCCTACTTTTATGGGCATGCCTCAATACAACAACACTGCCGTTAATGATTGGTCCTTCAACACCCGCGCCATCCACGCGGGCCAAGGCGTCGACTCCGATACCGGCGCACGCAACCAGCCGATCTACATGACCACGTCCTATGTCTTCGAGGACACCCAGAACGCTCATGACCGTTTCGCTCTGACTAATCCGGGCCCGATTTACACCCGTATTACCAACCCGACGCAGGAGGCGCTGGAGAACCGTCTCGCGTCCCTGGAAGGCGGTGTCGCAGCCGTCGCTTTCGCCTCGGGCATGGCTGCAGAGGTCGCGGCTATTACGAACCTGGCTAGCGCCGGCGACCACATTGTCACCTCGCCGCGCCTCTACGGCGGTACGGAGACCCTTTTTGAGGTCACACTCCCCCGCCTAGGCATTGAAGTCAGCTTCGTGGACAACCCGGATGATCCGGAGAGCTGGCAAGCCGCCGTGAAGCCGAACACGAAGGCGTTCTACGGCGAAACCTTCGGCAACCCAATCGCGGACATCCTGGACATCCCAGCCGTCGCGGAGGTCGCGCACCGCAACCAGGTACCGCTCATCGTGGACAACACCATGGCCACCGCCGCGTTGGTCCGGCCGTTGGAGCTTGGCGCGGACATCGTCGTTGTGTCCACCACGAAGTTCTACAGCGGCAATGGCGCAGCACTCGGTGGCGCGCTTATCGACGGCGGCTCCTTCGACTGGACCGTCACCCGCGCCGGCGACCCCGTCTTCCCCTACTTTATTAACCCGGACCCCGCCTACCACGGCCTCGTCTACGCCGACCTCGGCCCCGCAGCTTTCGCCGTGAAGGCTCGCGCCGGCATCCTGCGTGACACCGGTGCTGCGATCTCCCCGTTCAACGCGTGGGTGACGCTGCAGGGTATTGATACGTTGGGGCTGCGCGTCGAAAAGCACAATGCGAACGCGCTGAAGGTGGCCGAGTACCTGGCTGCCAAGGACGAAGTCGCATACGTCAACTTCGCGGGCCTACCGTCCTCCCCGCACTACGCCACGAAGGAAAAGCTCGGCCTGAAGTACACCGGCTCGGTCCTCTCCTTCGACCTCGCCGCCTCCGATCCCGCCACCGCACGCGAGCAAGCATGGGCGTTTATCGACGCCCTCAATCTCCACTCCAACCTCGCCAACATCGGCGACGTCCGCTCCCTCGTTGTCCACCCGGCGTCCACCACGCACTCCCAGTCGAACGAGGAAGGTCTGAAGCGCGCCGGCATCACCCAGGGCACGATCCGCCTGTCCGTCGGCATCGAGGATGTCCAAGACATCATCGCTGACCTCGAACTTGGCTTTGCTGCGCTAAACGCAGCAAAGGGATAAACGGCAAACGGATAAACGGCATGATCCCTCTCCCACCCGAAGGTGAGCTTGCCACCCAGCGCATTGGTGATCTGACCACGGAGGCCGGCGCGGTCATCCACAGCGTGGAGATCGCGTACCAGCGTTGGGGCGAGTTCAACGGCGACCCGCACGGCCGCAATAACCTCATCGTGGTCGAGCACGCTCTGACCGGCGACTCGAATGTGGCCGACTGGTGGGGCGATCTCATCGGGCCCGGTGCACCGCTGGACACCGACCGCTTCTGCGTCCTGTGCACCAACGTCCTCGGCGGCTGCTCTGGCTCCACGGGCCCCTCGAGCGAGCACCCGGACGGCGGCGTATGGGGATCCCGCTTCCCCGCCATTTCCATCCGCGACCAGGTACGCGCCGAAGCAAAGTTCCTGGAAGCACTGGGCATCAACAGCATGCACGCCATCATCGGCGGCTCCATGGGTGGTGCGCGCGCCCTGGAATGGACGCTCATGTACCCCGATTGGGCAAATTACTCCTGCGTCATCGCCGTATCCGCGCGTGCATCAGCCTGGCAGATCGGGATTCAAACCGCCCAGATTTCCGCCATCGTGCGCGACCCGGACTGGCAGGGCGGTGACTACTACGGCACCAGTTCCTCCCCTGACGCGGGCCTGGCTGCCGCGCGTCGCATCGCGCATCTGACCTACCGCGGCGAGCAGGAAATCGACGAGCGCTTCGGCACCATGGCCCAACCCGGCGAAAACCCCCTGGGTACTCACCGGGACGAACACCAGCGTTTCGCCGTGCAAAGCTACCTCGACCACCAAGGTGAACAGCTGGTCAAGCGTTTCGACGCCGGCTCATACGTCACCATCACCGAATCCCTCTCCCGCCACGACATTGGCCGCGGCCGCGGCGGACTCAACCGCGCACTGGCCCAGATCAACGTGCCCACCATGGTCGTGGGCGTGGACACGGACATCCTGTACCCGTTCCACCAGCAGGAACACCTATCACGCAATATTGGCAACCTGCTGGCCATGAACAAGATCGTCTCCCCCGTCGGCCACGATGCCTTCCTTGTAGAGACCCGCCAGATGGGCCACATCCTGCGCAATTTCATCGCGCTGGCTGACCAGACCCCGTCCGCGACGGACCTAGCCAAGCAGCGCGGCAACTACGAGATCTAGCCCACCACCAGTACGAATGCGTGGGTCTAGGCGTTCGGCTCTGTCCTGTAGTCGCCGTGCAGCGGGTATTTGAACCACACTGAATCGGGGTGGTTCAACCGCACCCACATCATGTCGCGGTAGTCCAGAGATTCTTCATCGAGAATCTCCTGCCACTTCGCGCGCCCGAGTAGGTACTGGTCCACATGGTCGCGCCAACTCTCCGAATACTCCCGGGTGAGAGCAAGCGCAACAGAGGAAATGTGCAGGTACTGGTCCAGATCGATCATTCCGATGATGCACCCGATTCGGGCTACGCGGGCAGCGCGCCCAATATCCCACCCCGCAAGGGTGCTCGGAAGCTTCTGCGGGATCAGCTTCTCGTTGTGCTCCTGAGTGTAGAGGTCGAGGCAGACTTCAAGCCGCTCCCGCAAGAAGTCTTCTGGGATCTCGGTGTCCCGGAGGTCAGCCACCGCTGCCTCAATGATCTGCGGGACCGCATCGTCTCGCTGCTCGAAAGGAAGATCGGCGAGCTGCTGCATATAAGGACGTAGAACCTCATACTCCGCATCGCCTGGGTCGCCCAACAAAGATGAGACCACGTCGAGCAGGTCATCCGGGGTATTGATCCCCCACCCCTGGGCGAGAAGCATCTTGAAATGCTCGTATGCCGCCTGCTGATCGGGGCCCGCCTGCGGCGTGATCACTTGCGGAGGCGCATCCATCGGTGCCTTTTCGGACTCGCCAAACGGCATCATGAGCGAGACTGCCAGGCCACCTTCAATCGGAAGCGCCCCTGTCTCCACATGGTTGAGTTCCATTTCCCCGGGCTCAATCGCCCAGTCCATGTGCTCGTCGTAATTTTTCGACAATCCGAGCGCCATGGCTCCCCGCATGGAAAAGTGGCCCTTTTTCTTCTTTTTCTTCTTATTCCAGCCGAACATGACTCGAGGCTACCGCACTGAGCAGGGGCAGCTAGCTACCCAGGGCGTCCACCGACACCGCCAGCCAGACGAGGGCGGCGCCCGTAACTCCGGTGAAGATGGCGTCGAAACGCCTGGAGCGCACCGCCAGCAAACCCATCACCTGCGAATCGCAAGTCAGGCGGCACGCGGTGAGCCACAGCATGGCCATGCCAAGGGTGAAGGTGGCACGGCGCCAGTGTTCCGTCATGGAAAACAGGGTGGCCACCACGAACCCGAGCACGAACAACGCCACCATCACCTGCTGCACACGTAGAGGCAGCTTTGATGGTGGGTTGTAGATGTCGTGCGGGTTGTCCAGGCTCGGCGGGGGCGCAGCACCCGGCCCGGACGGTTTGTTACTGTGCGTCGGCAAGGTGCTCGGCACGCTCCACGATGTTGCGCACCAGGAAGGTGCGGGTCATGGGGCCAACGCCACCCGGGTTCGGGGAGACCCAACCGGCTTTCTCCCAGACGTCGGGGTGGACGTCGCCGGTGGTTTTGCCGTCGACACGCGAAACTCCGACGTCAAGCACGGCGGCGCCTTCTTTGACCATGTCGGCGGTGATCATGTGGGGCTTGCCGGCGGCCGCGATAATCACGTCCGCGCGGCGCGTCTCCGCAGCGAGATCCTTGGTGCCGGTGTGGCAGAGCACGGC
>NZ_VXKH01000091.1 GCF_008693065.1 Corynebacterium tuscaniense
TGCGCGCGGCGCTGCTTATGCACGACCTGGACACCTGCCGGCGGATGGCCGAGAGCGCCCTTGCAGCGCGGACTGCCGACGAAGCACGTGCCGCAGCGCTCGCGCTAGCTGATCCGGGGCTGCGCGGCCTGCTCTAAAACCGCACGAAAATGGCTGTTCGCTACTGGCGAACATGCCTTTGAACTGGGGTTATCACTTTTTCGTGCGGAAGTGTGGGAAGCGTTCCGGCGACCCCGCGTTATGGTGGGTGGAACGATTTCATTTAGCCAATAAAGGGGTAGCCACATGTTCGAGCGGTTTACTGACCGTGCACGGCGCGTCATCGTGCTGGCCCAGCAAGAAGCGCGCGACCTGAACCACAATTACATCGGCACTGAGCACATCCTGCTCGGGCTGATCCAGGAGGGGGAAGGCGTTGCCGCCAAGGCCCTCGAATCCATGGGGATTAACCTCGACGACGTGCGCCGGGAAGTCGAAGAAATCATCGGCCGCGGCACCCAGCCGCACACCGGTCACGTGCCGTTTACCCCGCGCGCGAAGAAGGTTCTGGAACTTTCCCTGCGTGAGGGCCTGCAAATGGGCCACAAGTACATTGGTACTGAGTTCCTGCTGCTCGGCCTCATCCGCGAAGGCGAAGGCGTGGCAGCGCAGGTACTGACCAAGCTGGGCGCTGACCTCCCGCGCGTGCGCCAGCAGGTGATTCAGCTGCTCTCCGGATACGAGGGTGGAGAGGGCCAGAACCCGGAAAGCCCCGAAGGTCCACAGGCTTCTGGCATGACCGGCGCTGGTGCCAGCCCGAGCATCGGTGGCATGGGTGGTCCGCGCGGTGGCGGCGAGCGCTCCAACTCGCTCGTGCTTGACCAGTTCGGCCGCAACCTCACCGCCGCTGCCAAGGAAGGCAAGCTCGACCCGGTGGTGGGCCGCGACAAGGAAATTGAGCGCATCATGCAGGTGCTCTCCCGCCGTACCAAGAACAACCCGGTGCTCATCGGTGAACCCGGTGTGGGTAAGACCGCGGTGGTCGAAGGTCTGGCGTTGGACATCGCTAACGGCAACGTGCCGGAGACCCTCAAGGACAAGCAGGTTTACTCGCTGGACCTCGGTTCCCTCGTCGCGGGTTCGCGTTACCGCGGTGACTTCGAGGAGCGCCTGAAGAAGGTGCTCAAGGAGATCAACCAGCGTGGCGACATCATCTTGTTCATCGATGAGATCCACACGCTCGTCGGCGCCGGCGCAGCCGAAGGCGCAATTGACGCGGCCTCCTTGCTCAAGCCCAAGCTGGCCCGCGGTGAGCTGCAGACTATCGGTGCCACCACGCTCGATGAGTACCGCAAGCACATTGAGAAGGATGCCGCTCTGGAGCGCCGCTTCCAGCCGGTGCAGGTGGATGAGCCGAGTGTGGAAGACACCATCCAGATCCTCAAGGGCCTGCGAGACCGCTACGAGGCACACCACCGCGTCTCCTACACCGACGACGCACTCGCAGCTGCCGCGAACCTGTCGGACCGCTACATCAATGACCGCTTCCTGCCGGACAAGGCCGTCGATCTTCTCGACGAAGCTGGTGCCCGCATGCGTATCAAGCGCATGACTCAGCCGGAGGGCCTGCGCGAAGTCGATGACCGCATCCAAGAGGTGCGCCGCGAAAAAGAAGCCGCGATCGACGCCCAGGACTTCGAGAAGGCCGCTGGCCTGCGCGACACTGAGCGCAAGCTCGGCGAAGAGCGCGCGGAGAAGGAAAAGAAGTGGCGCACCGGCGAGCTCGAGGATATCGCTGAGGTTGGCGAGGAGCAGATCGCCGACGTGCTGGCCAACTGGACCGGCATCCCGGTGTTCAAGCTCACCGAATCCGAGTCTTCGCGTCTCCTACACATGGAGGACGAGCTGCACAAGCGCATTATCGGCCAGGACGAAGCAGTCCGCGCCGTTTCCCGCGCTATTCGCCGCACCCGCGCGGGGCTGAAGGACCCGAAGCGCCCGTCCGGTTCCTTCATCTTCGCCGGCCCGTCCGGTGTGGGTAAGACGGAGCTGTCCAAGGCGCTCGCCGAGTTCCTCTTCGGCGACGAGGACTCCCTCATCCAGGTGGACATGGGCGAGTTCCACGACCGCTTCACTGCGTCGCGTCTCTTCGGTGCCCCTCCGGGATACGTCGGATACGAGGAGGGCGGCCAGCTCACCGAGAAGGTTCGCCGCAAGCCATTCTCCGTCGTGCTTTTCGACGAAATCGAGAAAGCCCACAAGGAGATCTACAACACCCTCCTCCAGGTGCTGGAAGAAGGCCACGTCACCGACGGCCAAGGCCGCATGGTGGACTTCAAGAACACGGTGCTCATCTTCACCTCGAACCTGGGTACGTCGGACATCTCTAAGGCTGTCGGCCTGGGCTTCACCGGCTCCAACGCCACCGATTCCGATGCGCAGTACGAGCGCATGAAACAGAAGGTGCACGACGAGCTGAAGAAGCACTTCCGCCCCGAGTTCCTCAACCGTATTGACGAGATTGTGGTCTTCCACCAGCTCACCCAAGAGCAGATCGTTCAAATGGTTGAGCTTCTTGTGGAGCGCCTGGAGAAGAACCTCGCTGCACAGGACATGGGTATTGAGCTTTCTGGCGACGCCAAGAACCTGCTTGCCACCCGCGGCTTCGACCCCGTCCTTGGTGCCCGCCCGTTGCGCCGTACCATCCAGCGCGAGATCGAAGACGTACTGTCGGAGAAGATCCTCTTCGGCGAGATCGGTGCCGGCGAGATCATCGAGGTCGGTGTGAAGAACTGGGACGGCAAGACCGACAACCCACGCGACTACGAGAATGCCGAGTTCACCTTCACCCCGAAGCCGAAGCCGCTCCCGGCGGACACCTTCGGTGACCTGGACGAGGAGGAGGTCCGCGACATCGGCCCAAAGAACACCTCCGACGATGAGCCGGTGTCCGTCCGCGATACCACCCCGCCGACTGATGGTGGCCCAGGCTCAGGTCCGGACTCTGGCCCGGAACCGACGCCGGACATCACCTCTCCGGAGACCGATGGCGCGCCAGGCACCGCCGTGCTGGACCGCCCGGAACCGACGGAGTCCGCCGAGGACTCCGTCACCTCGGACCCGGAGAAGCCTTAAAGTCCGCTGAACCCCGCCACTTCCCCCCAACGACCTATGAAGGGGAGGCCGGCGGGGTTTATCTCTGCCTAAGAAGTCCCAACGCGGACATGCTGTCATCGATGCTTCGCGTACCGGGTGCGACCAGCTTGCTGAGACGTCTCAGGTTCCCTTTGCCTAGAAGGCTCCACAGTTAGACGCGTTGGGCACACCGTTGAAGCGGTCTGCCAGCCACATCAAGGAAGGAACGGTGTGAGCGAAGACACCGGCGGCGTGGTTGATGCCGATTTTGAGGGGAGGGGTGAGGGCTGGGACGGCGTCGTTAAGCAAGGTGACGTTGGCCCCCGCGGCGCAGTAGTCGCGTGCGAGCTGAATGACTTGCGGCGTGGGCACGAGCATGTCACCGCCGAGCGTGGACACCATCACCGGGGACTGAGGAGCGCGCTGGCCGAGCTTTTGTTCATCGAGTTTGCGGCGGATCTCCGGATAGCGGGTGAGCACATCCACCATCGGCTCACCCGACACGGTGAAGGTCCGCGAATCCTGGAAACCCCACCGGACCGCACTATCAGCCATGCACGCATTACGCGTGGACTCGAGGAACTCGCGGCCGCGAGCGTTCAAATTCGCATCCAAAGCCGGCTTGAACTCCGGGTAGCGCTCCGTCCAACCATTGAGGGCGAAGCCAACAACGGCGAGGATGGAGGAATTGTCTACGCCACGCATCGTCTCCACCAGATCAGCGGGTGGAGCGCCCGCGAAAGCGCCCTTGACATTGAGGTCCGGCGCATAGTTTGGGGCGAGTTCCGCTGCGGCAGCCGATGCGCCACCGCCTTGCGAGTAGCCCCAGAAACCGACGGGGTGGTGGGGTTGGGTGGTGGCCCGGGCAGCGTCGATAAGCGCGTGGCCCTCCTCGGTGTGCAGCACGTACGTGTGCGCGCCAGGTGTGCCCAAACCGATGAGGTCAGACACCACAACCCGCATACCCATCAGCGCAGCGGCCTGGTGGTGCAGGTTTTCGTAATTGGTGCCCACGGTGGGTTGTGCCGGGTCGATCTGCCCCATCATCCACGGACCACGCGAAGGGGCGCAGCCGTCACCCGCGCCGCGCGTACCGGGGCCGAACACCACCGTC
>NZ_VXKH01000092.1 GCF_008693065.1 Corynebacterium tuscaniense
CTCGACCCGCTGGTCCGGTTGCCGCTGGTCATGGGCGTGGCAGCGGTGCTCGCGCGCGTGAAACTGCCGGCAGCGGTCGCCGTTGGACTCGCAGCGGTCATCGCTGTGGCCCCAGCGTGGTCCTTTCGCTTGGCACCCACCGGGACCTGGAAGGAAATCTCCCCGGATTGGCTCGCGGCGGCAGAGTACCTGAACAACAACATGGCGGGCACACGGACGCTCGTTGTACCGGAGGCGTCCTTCGCGCGGCAGACCTGGGGGTGGACGCGCGATGAACCAATCCAGGCGCTCACGCACGTCCCCTTCGCAGTACGCGACGCGGTGCCTTTGGTTGATCCGGAGGCGATCCGTGGCCTTGACGGGCAGGTCACAGCACTCTCGCCCGAGGCTTTGCGTGCTATCGGGGTAGGTGCCGTGGTGGTGCGCAATGACCTCGACCCGGAGCAGTATCCGGACAGGGGCACGGAATCCACTAAGGCCTTCGGCACGCCAACGGTGACTTTCGGCGACATTGACATCCACGTCCTCGACCCCAACCGCGGGATGATGATCGCACCGGCGAGCACCCTCACCACTGTCAACGGCGGCGGGGAGGTCCTGCCCCTGCTGGACAAGGAGTTCGGCTACCAGCCACGCACGCTCACCAACAAGGATCAAGCGGACATCATCACCGACACCCCCGCGCTAGTGAAGCGCAATTACGGCACGCTGCTCGGCCCGGTCTCGGCACACTTGCAACCCAATCCCGCCAGCCCGCTAGAAGGCGGCAATGTGCGAAACAAGCAGGTGGATTACCCTTCTGCCGGCCAAAGGGTGGGTGTGCGTGAAACGGGCGGCACGGTCCGTGCGTCCAGCTCCGCGGCGGACGCGGGCAGCTTCGGCGGCGCCATCCCATCGCAATCTCTCACCGCCGCCGTAGACGACTTGGAGGACACGTTCTGGCACCCCGCGCCGGGTGATACGGACCCATGGATCGAGGTCGCCACACCGGAACCAGGCCCGATAAGCATCACGGTCACTTCCACTAAAGCTACAAAACTCACCGTGACCAGCTCCGACGGTGACGAAGAACATGCCCTCAAAGCCAAGAAGCCAATCACCGTCACCGGCTCCAGCCCTCTCACCTTATTCCCACACGATGCCGTGGGCTTAAGCCTCGACGCGCCCGTCCACCGCATCGTCGAGGTTCCCGGCACCGGCGACACGTACCTCTTCCAGCGCCTCATGCCCGAAACGGATGTTCTCCAACGCGCATTCACCACTGCCGCCGACTCCCAGTGGGAGCTCAGTGCGCACTCGCTTATCGACGGCACCCCTCACCACCCCGGCCCCCTCATCCTCCCCGCCGGCCGGCACGAGTTGGTCAGTGATGCAGAGACGGTCACGCTGACCCGCACACCCGTCCCCACCGAGAAGTGGACCCCTTTCACCGACACTGTCAACGCCAGCGATGAGGAGCAGATCATCCTGACCACCCGCGCGTTCAACGAGGGCCTGCGCGGAACCATCGGCGACACGCAGCTGGAACCCGTGAAGGTCGATTCCGGCATGCAGGGCTTCATCGTCCCGGCGGGTGTGGCCGGCGAATTCACCTTGAGCTTCGCGGGTTCAGGTTTTTACCGCGCCAGCTTGCTTGGCGGTGGCGCACTCAGCGCACTGACGCTGATCTTGTGCGCTTTTGCTTCTTGGCGCCGCCCGGAAACAGCACCCGCACACACCCCTACCGAACTCCCCTACCTCACCACCGCCGCCACACTCGCCGCCGTTGGCATCTGCGCGGGCGCCCTCGGCGTGGTTGTCTGGGCCGGGGTGATGGCGATGAGGCGCTTCACCCTCATCCCCACGTGGCTCCTCGGTGGGGGCGCTACGATGGTTATGGGGCTGTGGCTTGCCCGGGCACCGTGGCCGGCGGGGAATTATGCGGGGGATTCCCTGGCGATTGCGCTGGCTGGGTGCGCGGTGTTGGCCAGCCTTGCCGGATCAGGCGGGAAGCGGGCTTTTCCACCAGCTCGTAACTGACGTAGGCCACCGCCACAGACACGGCCACGGTGAAAATGAGCACAAGAACAAAGTCCACTGGCCCCCCACTGAACATTCGGACACCCAGCACCGGGAAAGCAATATCTAACACCGCCACGTGCCACAGGAAGATCCCATAGGACCACCTTCCGAGTGCGGTGAGCACCGCACTCGAAAGGGCAGTGCGTTCCCCTTTCCTCGCTGGCCAGAGTGCAAACGGCACTAGGAAGCAGGCGGCGAACAGCGCACCCAGAAGAATGCGCGCGTTGAACTCCGCCGGACTCGGATGCACCAACCCGCGCGGGCCCACCCACTCGCGGCTAGCCAGCCACGCCACGGCCAAGCCAAGCATTGGCCCGATCCACCGCCATCGCAGGTTCCTCACCGGCCCGACAAGGCGGTAGCGCTCCACCTCCGCGCACACCAAACCCACCGCGAACCAGGGGATGTAGGAGGGTGGGGTGGTTTGGAGATTGAGGGGAAAGGGGGCGTCGATAAGCCAAGGCCACAGCACACTGCACGCAACCGCAACGATGAGAGCAACGATGCGGCCGCTCGTGCGCAGGGCGAGATAAGCGGGGAGAATGAGGTAAAACGCGACCTCGATACACAGCGACCACATGTGGGTAAGCCCCGCGACGAGACCGTCCGGGACGTAGACCTGCACGAGGAAAAGGTTGGCCAGAACTTGGGTGCGCGTGATCCCGCTCAACGCGGGCAGCGCTACCATGACCACGCTCACACAGACCAGATAACCAGGTGCGATGCGTGCGAAGCGGCGCCGATAATAGCCCGGCCCATGTGTGCCGCGCACGAGCAAAAATGCGGACAGCGCAAAGAAGACGGCGACGAAGAAATCGAAGCGTTCCAGAATCGCGGAACCGAGTGCCGTTTGAAAGGAAATATGCGTGATAAGGATCCCGAGGGCCGCGACCGCCCGCAGGCCCTCGAGCTCCGGTAGGCGCGTGCTAGGGTTCGAGATACTCCAAGTGTAAAGGAGACCCATGAAGCGACTGTGGTGGTGCCTAGCGGTATTTGTGCTCAGCATCGCGCTAGGCAACTTTGTCGCACCCCCGGTGATCGGCTCCATGAAACCACTGGCCAACGGCGAACATGTTGTGGAATGGAGCGATGGCACCCGCGAGGTCTTCAACGTCACCGGCCCGAAGAAGGATGCCATGGTGACGGTGGGCGATGAGCAGATGGAGATCTCCCGCTACTCCATGGAAACCCCTCACGGCCTGGTGTTTTTCTTCCCGTGGGAGCCGGAGCACCGTAGCTTTGCGTTTTACGACGTCCCCACCGGCACCACCGCGCCCCTTGATTACGTCGGACGCGTTGAAGTCGACGGGCTGCGTGCGCTGAGGTTCTCGGGCGAATTCGGCGCGACTGATTCTGCTGACTCTCCTGACCCAGTGACCCGCACTTTTGACGTGGAGCGCCGCACCGGTCGTGTTGTGGCTGCCACCCGCACAACCGCGGACGGGGAGGTCACTCTTGCTGCGAGCACCCAGGACAAGCTTGTCGACGAAGCCACCTCCCGCGTCCGCATTCTGTGGTGGCTGCAATTCCTCGCCCTCGCAGGACGTGTTCTTGCTGTCCTGGCCGCCATCATGGGATTGATCATTCTTGTCCGGCGGTCTTAGTCGCGCGCTGCTCATCGCGTGGGGGACCTTCCTCGTTGGGGCGCTCACCTGGCCGTTCTGGTTCGTCTTCGCACGCCCCGGCGCGGCGTTGGCTGCCCGCGACATGATGGTTCTGCCCCACCCTTACCTCACCCATGCGTCCCTGGGCTTCGGGGACTTAGCCGCCCGGAATGTGCCGCAGGATGCCGTGTTGGCGGTGATCGGCATGGCGGTACCGGCGACATTCTTCGTTGCCATTGCAGTCACCACTGCTGCTGGGATGGCGGCGTGGGTGGGTTCGCGCTTTGGCTCATCCCCCTGGACCCGCGCCGCCGCCATGACGGTGGCCGTGTGGAACCCCTTCGTGGTGGAACGCCTCCTGCAGGGCCAGTGGTCCCTAGCCATGGTTGCATGGCTGCTGCCCGCGGTGGCTTTCTGCCGTGGCCCCGGGCGGATTCTGGCTATCTGGGGCTGCTCACTCACCCCCACTGGTGGCCTGTTCGCGCTGGCCACGGTGCTGCTTGTGGGGCGGTCGAAGCTCGCCGTGTGTGCCTCCGCGCTAGCCTGCCTG
>NZ_VXKH01000093.1 GCF_008693065.1 Corynebacterium tuscaniense
CGCCACCAGTGGCTGCCGTGCCGGCAGCGCCGGCAGCGCCGAAACCTCCGGGTGGGGTGGAATCTCCAGCGACTCCTGCACCAGCCCCGCGGCCCGCGCAGGAGGCCACAAAGCTGGAAGCCACGAAGCAGACAGCTCAAAAGCCTGCCCGCAGCAAGGCCCAGAACAAGACCCCGAAGTGTTTGCTCATGTGGGCCTTGGTGGGGGTTGTGGTTTTGGGGGTGGGGGTGTGGGCGTCGAGAAGCTTTTTGGGCTCTGATGCCGGACAGTCTTTCCTTGAGGCTTACCCGGGCCCCGCGCCGATGCCGGAGAATGCGCCGGTGGGGATTCCTGCGTGGCTGAATTGGGCGCACTTTTTCAACATGTTCCTGATGGTGCTGATTATTCGGACGGGTCTGCAGGTCCGTGGCCAGCGGAAACCCGAGGCGTACTGGCGGCCGAAAAAGGGTGGGAAGAAGATCAGCCTGGTGCTCTGGTTCCACCTCGTGCTGGACGTGCTGTGGGTGCTTAACGGCGTGATTTTCACAATCCTGCTGTTCGCAACGGGCCAGTGGATGCGCATCGTGCCAACGAGTTGGGATGTGTTCCCGAATGCGGTGTCCGCGGGCCTGCAATACCTGAGTTTGGACTGGCCGACGGATAACGGCTGGGTGTACTACAACGCGCTGCAGCAGCTCGCGTACTTTGTCACGGTGTTCATCGCAGCGCCGCTCGCGATCGCGTCGGGCGCGCGCATGAGCATGTGGTGGCGCAACGAGTGGAAGGCGGCGAACAAGCTGTTCCCGGCGCCGGTGGCGCGCGCGGTGCACTTCCCAGTGTTGGTGTACTTCCTGGTGTTTGTGGTGGTGCATGTGGGCTTGGTGCTCACCACGGGAGTGCTGCGGAACCTGAACACGATGTACGCGGCGCGTGGGGCGGTAGACCCGAATGAGTATGCGGCGGACTGGACGGGCCTGATCATGTTCCTGGTGTCGCTGGTGGTTGTTGCGGTGGCAGTAGCGGTGGCGCGCCCGCAGTTCCTGGCGCCGGTGGCGCGGCTGACGGGTGAGGTGTCCACGCGGTAGGGTAATTACCCATGAACAGCGCCGATTTTGCCCGCACCGGGGGTCATGTCCGTCCCGGTGAGCCGGTGCTGCGTCTGCCCACCACGGCGGCGGAGATGAATCCGGTGTCGAGGAAGCTCATCCTCGCGCGGTATGTCTCCCAGACCCTGTGGGCTTTGGTGTTGGCGGCGTGCTTCATCGTGCCCCAGCTCATGATGGGTGGCTGGTGGTGGCTCGGCGCGGCCGTTGTTGGGGCGTGGTATGTGTTCCAGCTCATCATGATTCCGCTGCGCGTGCGCAACACGGCGTGGTGGGAAACCGAGGACGAGCTGCTGATTACCAAAGGTAAATTCCGGCAGACGTTCACGCTGGTGCCGTATGGCCGTATCCAGTTTGTGGATGTCACCAGTGGCCCGTTCACGCGGATGCTTGGTCTGAAGGGCGTGAGCTTGCACACGGCGTCGGCAACGTCGGATGCGACGATCCCCGGCCTGCCCGCCGCGGAGGCGGATGCGTTGCGTGAGCGTCTGGCCATCAACGCGCGTGAACGGATGAGTGGCCTGTGACCGAGTACCGCCGGGTTCACCGCCTCACTCCGCTGTTGCGCGTGTGGGCGACATTGGTGGCGTTGACCACGATTGTGGTGTTCAATTTTGCTACTTACCTGGCTAACGCGCTGCGGGATCAGCAGTTCACAGCCCTGTTATTCGCGCAGGTAGCGGGTGGTGCGTTGGGGGCGCTTGCGCTAGTTTTCCTGGTGTCGCAAATTTGGTGGGCATGCACGGGTTTCCGGCTGGGGGAGGACGAGCTGGAGCTTCGCCGCGGCGTCATTTCCACGCAGGTGCGGTCCGCGCGTTATGACCGCATCCAGGCGGTTGATGTTGTCGAGCCCTTCGCGCCCCGCCTGTTCGGGCTCGCGCAGGTGCGCGTGGAGGTGGCTGGCGGATCAAATTCCGCGATCGAGATCGGCTACCTCACCCGCCGTGAGGCCGAAGCCATCCGCGCCGAGCTCCTGCACAAGATCGCGCCGCCCGAGGAACCCCAGGGAGGTTTCCTTGTCCCACCCATTCCCGTTGCACGTTCGCTCGTAGGTGCAGGGCTTCGCTTATCGACGCTCTTTGCCCTCACCTGGTCCCTCCTCCCCACCGTCACCGACTTTTCAGCAACGGTGATTGTGCCGGTGCTTGTAGGTTTTATCCCGCAGATCTGGCGGCAGATTGACCAGTCCTGGCGCTACAACGCCACTTTGGATGGGGACGTGGTGCACCTGTCCTACGGGCTGGCCAACCGCCGCACCCAAGCAGTGCCATTGGATCGGATTCACGCGATTGGCTTGTCGCAACCGGTGCTGTGGCGCTTGTTCGGGTGGTGGACGGTCACCGTGAACATTGCTGGATATGGCCGTGAGTCCAACAAAGCCTCCGGCACATCGCGCCTGCTGCCGGTGGGATCTTACGAGCAGGCTCTCGAGCTCATCGAGGCAATCAGTCCGCTACCGCGCGAACTGATTGTGAACCCGGACTGGGATCTGAAGTCCCCGCGCCGGGCACGCATAGCCTCACCCATTGATGCGTCCCGCCAAGCCCTTGCCCTGACCCCTCTTCCAGGCACAACCTATGCCACCACCAGCCATGGCTTGTTCAGCAGGCGGCTGGAATTCGTGGAAGTACTCCACATCCAGGAGGTCACGCTCCGTGTTGGGCCAGTTCAGCGCGCTTTAAAAGTGGCCAGCGTGCGCTTTGACCTGGTGCCGGGTCCGGTCCGGATGATAGCGCGTGACCTGGAACTCCAGGAGGCCTGGAAACTGGTTGAGGCGTTGAGTGCCCGTGAGCTACCGCCGGTTGCGGTGAAGGATTTAACACCACGACTCCCGGCGACCAGGGATTTCACTGTCCGCGAGACGGCCCAGGTGTCAGATCTTTCACCCGGAGCGCAGTGTCACACCCCGCCCGGGAAACCCAACTGACGCCACGCCTCATATGTAGCCACGGCAGCGGAGTTAGATAGGTTCATCGATCGGCGTCCCGGTAGCATTGGGATCCGTAGCTGGTCAGTCACGCGCTCGTGGTGGGAGTGGGAACGTGGCAGGCCAGTGGGCTCGGTTCCGAATAGCAGCGCATCCCCAGGTTGGAAAACCACATCGGTGTAGCGGTGGGTAGCGGAAGTGGTGAAGGCATAGATGTTGCCGCGCATAAGCGCAAAACAGCTGTCGATGTCATCGTGGACCTCAACGTGTGCGAGGTCGTGATAGTCAAGCCCCGACCGGCGCAAATGTTTGTCATCCAGTAAGAACCCGAGGGGCCGCACGAGGTGCAGGGTGGCACCTGTGCCCGCGCACATGCGGATGGCGTTGCCGGTGTTCGGTGGGATGACGGGGTTGTCGAAGATCACGTGAAGCACACATCGAAGTCTAAGATGGTGGCCGTGACTGCGATCAAATTGGATGGAAAGCTCTACCGCGAGGAGATTTTCGCGGATCTTCAAGCGCGTGTCACGCGCTTGAAGGATGAACACGGCATCACCCCGGGTCTGGCCACGGTGCTGGTGGGTGAGGACCCGGCAAGTCAGAATTACGTGCGAATGAAGCACAAGGATTGTGAGCAGCTGGGCATCGCGTCGATCATGAAGGAACTGCCGGGCGACTGCACGCAGGAAGAGCTCGACGCCGTGATCGAGGAGCTGAACAATGATCCGGCTGTGACTGGCTATATCGTGCAGCTGCCTTTGCCGAAGCACCTGGATGAGAACCGCGTGTTGAGCCTCATCGATCCGGACAAGGACGCGGATGGTCTGCACCCGGTCAACCTGGGGCGCCTCGTGCTCAATGAGCCGGCGCCGCTGCCGTGCACCCCGAATGGTTCACTGGCGCTGCTGGAGCGTTTCGGCGTGAACCTGGACGGTGCGATCGTGTGCGTCATCGGTCGCGGTGTCACCGTGGGTCGCCCGATTGGCCTCATGCTGACCAAGCGCGACGTCAACGCCACCGCCGTGCTCTGCCACACCGGCACCAAGGAT
>NZ_VXKH01000094.1 GCF_008693065.1 Corynebacterium tuscaniense
CTTCCTGCAGTGCCGCCGCGATGAGCCGCGGGCGCACCTGGTGGTCGCCCGGAATGTGCACGGCACCGCTAATGGCGGGGGCGAGTGCCGGCTCCAGCTTCCGGGCCTCCCGCGTAGTGATGCGCTCCGTGGTCATCCCGTGCAGCTGCTGATACTCCTGCAGCTCCTCTAGATGTGTCTTATCCGCACGGTCCTTGGCCACCACCAGTGTTCCCTCCGTGCGGTAGCCGGTGGGAGAGTCCGTGTATTTCTGAATGAGCGCGATGAGCTCCGGATACCACTTCCCAGCCGCGATCATCAGTGGGAACAGCGGGTCCTGCTGGTAGACCACCTCCGCAGCCGGGGCGAGCATCCCTCCCGCATGCCACGTGGCACCACTAGCTGGTGCTGGGTCGTACACGGTGATCTGGTGGCCGTGGTCGGCGAGGGTGAGGCTCGTCGATAAGCCAATAATTCCTGCGCCTACTACTGCGACCTTCATGCTTTCCTTCTTTCCACCCATTTATCGATTGTCCACCAGCAGGCCGGCAGAAACGCCATAGCAATGATCCAATAGAACAACCAAAAACTACCGGCGATGCCTGTAACAAAGACCATGGCTACGAGGATGAGGATGGTGATCCCGGAGGCAATAACCGCGCGTATCAGATTGTCGCGGATCGAGCGGCTGAAGCCCTCACCACTGATCTCTGTCTCACCACGCCACTTCTTGTCCAGTGCGAGAACCAGATCTTTGCCGAAAACAATGGAAAAAACGACGTAGAAAGCGCCGAACGCGTGGAAAAAATTTGCGTGGTGCGTATCGGCCAGACTCCAAAACGTGTAAACGAGTAAAGCAAGGTCAATGAGGGGGGTTGCCGCTAGCAGCACAATTCCTGCTTTAGGCAACTTAAGGGCGTAGCGCAGGAACATTCCGCCAAACAAACAGAGCCAGAACGCAACTTCTGCGGTGATGATGGCAAGAATCATGCCCACGAGCTTACGCGTACCGTGGAACGGGTAACTGGAAGGAGATTCATGTTCATTCGTTCCCGAGAAGATGTCGAAACTGTTGAGTGGGGTGGCGGCACCTCCGAGCGCGTGCTCACCGCGAAAGACAACATGGGCTTCGCTGTCGCGCACACCGTCGTGCGCGCCGGCACCGAGTCCAAACTGCAGTACCGCAACCACCTCGAAGCCTGCTACTGCATCGCCGGCTCCGGTGAGGTCGAGGACACCGAGGGCAACGTGTACGCGATCACCCCGGGCACGATTTACGTCCTCGACGAGCACGACGCGCACTACCTGCGTGGCGGCAAAGACGAGGATCTGATCCTGGTCTCTATCTTCAACCCGGCGATAACTGGCGACGAAAAGCACACGCTTTCCGACGACGGGTTCAGCAGCTACTAACTATGACTGAACAGCGTATTCGACGCGCGGTTCTGATCGTGGCGCTGCTGAATCTCGGCTACTTCTTCGTCGAGTTCGCAGCCGCCATCGCGATCGGCTCAGCCTCCCTCTTCGCGGATTCCGCAGACTTCCTCGAAGACACAGCAATCAACATGCTTGTGTTCTTCGCGGTGGCGTGGCCAGCCTCTCGGCGCCGCGTGGCTGGGACGGTCCTCTCCGGCCTCATCCTTATTCCGGCTGTCGCTGCACTGGTCACCGTGGTGCTGAAGATAATCAACCCGGAGCCGCCGTCGCCGTCGGGTCTAACTGGCATCGCGCTCGGCGCTCTCGTGGTCAATCTGATCTGCGCCGTGATCTTGTTGCGCCTGCGCAATGAAGGCTCCTCGCTGGCCACTGGCGCCTGGCTCGCCGCACGTAATGACGCTTTGGCCAACATCCTCATCATCGTTGCCGGCCTGCTCACCTTCGTGTGGGCCACCGCCTGGTTTGACATCATCGTCGCTGCGATCATCATCTTCGTGAATCTCTCCGCCGCGAAAGAAGTGTGGGAGGAATCCCGCGAGGAGCATGACTCGGTGGAGGAGGCCTTCGCGGAGATGGAGGACTAGTTTCCCAGGGAGTCCGCAATGCGGACTCTTTTTCTAAGGTTAGTTTCGAATGGGTGCTCGATGCCCATTTTGGAGTGACGACGACTTCCGTTTTGGCATGAACGCAAAGTCCCAGGGAGTCCGCAATGCGGACTCATTCTCTTAGGTTACGTTCGAATTGGCGTTCGAATGGTGTCGCGCTCGTTTTGTATGGTGTCCCCACGACACATTTACAACGAACAAATAGGGGGACATCATGACAGCAATACTTGCGGAACCTAACCTTCTAGCTGCACATATAGGGGCAGGCATCATTGATACGTATGCCACGATGATGCGTTCTAAGGCTTCGCTCCTGGCGCAGATCGCGGAGTTTGATTACCTCGGGTTAGCCCAAGATCTCGGTGCGACGAGCACGAGCGCGTGGTTGATCCGAAGATTGGGGATCTCTCATTCCACAGCCCACGAATACGTGGCGGTTGCTCGCCAGCTGGACAACTTCCCGTACCTCAAGCTGATGTTCGAAGAGGGCAAGCTGAGCTATTCTGCAGTGCGCCTTCTGCTCAAATATCTCACTCCGGATAATGAGGTTGAGCTGGTCAATCGCGCGATGGAGCTCGGCTACCACGGGCTGGAGCATGCGCTCGCCGGCAAGCCGAAAACGGGCGCGGGCGAGGACTCCCCGGAGCATTACCTCCGCATGAGCCAGGATGACAACGGCGACGTGAACGTGTGGGCCAAACTCAACGCCGCCGATGGGGAAGCGTTCGCAGCAGCGCTCAAGATCGGGCATCTCGCGTTTTGTGCGGAGGAAGAAAAACTCGCCGAGCTTATCGACGATGCCAGTATCGACAACCTCTACGACCAGAAAATCGACGAGGAAAAGGAGCTAGCGAAGCGGGATAAGTCCAGTTTCGGGCTCCCCACCGGTCGGGCAATGCTCTACGCGCTCATGGGCATGGTGAATATTGTGCGCACGAACCCGAAGAACGCGCTGCGTGCACCAGCTGCGCAGGTGAACGTGATGATGACGGTGAGCGGCGAGGCCTACCTGCCCAACAATGCGGGCGCAACATCCACGGCACTAGCGAACATCGTGTCCAACGCGATGATGAAGCTGAACATCGTGGATAAACACGGGCTGGTGCTCAACGTCGGCCGGGGTGCGCGCCTAGCCACAGATAAGCAGGTGAAGGCGTTGATGGCGATGTGGGGTGGACAGTGCGCACTGCCAGGTTGCATCCATCGTCGCTTCATGGAAATCCACCACATTCACGAATGGGCAGATGGTGGTTTGACGGACTTGGACAACCTTTTGCCACTGTGTTCTGGCTGCCACTCGCTAGTCACGGACGGTTACGTGAAGATCCAGCGGGACCGCCACAATATCGTCTTCGATTTCCGGGATGGAGCACGGTTCGTCTCTTATAACTTCGCGCTGCCGGTCAGGGATGATGATTATGTGTGCCTGCCGATCGCGGAGGACGGGGGTGATTCAGACTCATTCGCCGGCTAGTGGAAGTTCTGCAGCACCTGCTCAACATAGGCGCGTGGATCCGCGGCGTTCATGATGCCGCGGACGATGGCAACACCATCCACACCGGTAGCGGCCAGGTCAGCGACATCATCCACGGTGACATCACCGATAGCCACGACGGGCAGCTCGGAGGCGGCGACGAGCTCGGGGTAACCAGCAAGCCCCAGTGGTTCGCGGCCGGAATCCTTGGTCGGCGTGGTGCGGAAGGGGCCGGCCCCGATGTAATCGATGACATCGGCGTACTGGTTCGCATCCTCAACGAGTGAAAGCGTGCCCGTGGTCAGCCCGATAATCGCATCAGGGCCCAGCAGCTCCCGTGCCACGCGCGGGTCCAGATCATCTTGGCCGATGTGAACACCGGCGACGCCGTGGGGTTGGAGGGCGAGGGCGATGTCAACGCGATCGTCGATAAGCACGTGCGTGGAGGGGTTGACTGAGCGCACTGCGGTGACGACCGCGAGGCCGAGGTCGTAGAGCGCGCGGGCGCTGATGGGTTTGCTGCGCACCTGGATCATGCCG
>NZ_VXKH01000095.1 GCF_008693065.1 Corynebacterium tuscaniense
CGTCCCCGCCGGCCCCGACCTTTCCGGCCTCGCCCAACCCCACGGCCGCGACCACCTACCGGGCTCCCCCTTCGCCGCGGGCACCACCCTGCCCGGCCCACTGCCTGAGTCCGAACGGCTGAAGAACCCCACGGACTTCCAGCGGGAGCTCTTCGGCTAGGGCCTTAACAGCTTTCCTGTCATGGTAGCTTTACCTGCATGAACATGAACCCCGTGTCACGGCGTAAGTCGGCTCAAATACAGACGACGATTTCCGTTGAGGATGTCGAGCGCGTGCGCCGCCAACGCAGGCTCGCGAAGACAGAAGAAGAGTACGCCGACGTACGTTCCCAGATGCGGGACCTCGTTAGCGAGCTCCGCTCAACCCCCGAGCGAAGCCCGCAGCTAAAGAGAATCGCCGGCATCATCATCCTGGTCATTGGGCTCATCGTGGGAGCACTGCTCTTCTATGCTGCTTACCTGGTGTGGCCGGGTTTCGTCGAGCATGCGAAGGATCTCTAATGGCTAATAACTCTTCTAACTCTTCTGAGTCCAAGGACGAAAGTATTTCAGGCCGCCAAGCCCTCTTCCTCTATATCGGATTGATGGCTTCCCTCGCCGGGGCGCTTTTATATGGCATCACCCTTATCGTTTTAGCCTCCCTTGTGACCCTTGGGTCGATCGGAGTCGGAGTCTTTTTCATCCTTCGTTCCTATGACACCGGAAGCACCAAGCTTGGACCTATATCGGGTGAGATCGAGCAGCTGAAGAACGAAGCTTCATTCGATGTCTCTGAGGAGCTCATTGCCTGGGACAAGATGAAATACACCAAGGGCATCGGCACGAAACTCGAAGGTCAGATTGGCGATATTGACAACATTCATCGCCGCCTTGTGAATGCCCGCGATGAGCTAGCCCAAGCGGAGACGCCAGTCCACCGCGTGGAAGCAGTTCTCGCCGCAGACTCAGTTCTCGCACTTGCACGAGAGCTCCGTGCGCCAGAGCCAACCTGGGAGTAGGTGAACTGTTAGGCGATCGACGTCTCACCATTAGCAGTACTCTTCCGTCCTTGCACCGCGACAACAACGCCGGCGATGTAGGACGCAATCACACCAAGGACACAGAGCCAAAACAACGCCGCGGAAAGCTCTAACGCCCATCGCCCGACAAACTGGGTGAAGACGGATTTCACGCTCTCATCGGTATCACCGGAATCGACCATAAAGATGCCGGCTAGGAAGAGAAACACCGCCACCGCGATGAAGGCCCAAGACTCGCGCCACCCGAAAGCCTTATACGACCCTGACTCCGGATGCTCCTTCACGATGCGCACGGGGATAGACCACAGACCAACAAGCGCAACTGCCACGATTAACCCGGCCGGAACGGAGATGAATGCGAACCATCCACTCACCCCGAACATAGCCCGACCCAAGGCAAAGAACGCCGCCGCTAACAGGCTCAGGACAAGCGCCGCAACGGAGCTTATGTTGACATTCCTGTACTTCATGCCCCTCATCGTTCTACAGCTCTAGATATCTGTTGCATGGTTCTTTCTTCCGAATGATAATTCCTAATTAAAGACCTTGTTTTCCTAGAGAAAGTACTACCTGCCATGTCAGAGTTCACAGCACAGGTTCAAGCGCTCCGATCGCTGATCGAGTCCGGAGAGTTCATCTCCGAAGACACTGATGGCCTCATCCAACTGGCTCAACCAGGCGTCACCCTCCCCTACTCCAACGGCACTCCCACCGAACATGGTTCGTACTTCGGTGGCAGGCCATATCTTCCAGAAGGTTCGGCATGGCCCATCGCACAGAGCGGCCAGCCACTGCTCCACATCATTCAGCTAAATTTTGCGGATATTGTCGGTCATGTGCGGGCGGAGGGGGCGCTGACAAGCGAAGCAACGCTCGACGGATTGATACCGGAATCAGGAATTTTTCAACTCTTTGTCGGCGCTGATCCGCTCTACGGCGGATTTACTTCAGATTCGCCTGGAGACGGCATGGAGATTCGCTATATCCCTGAGCCTGCGGAAGGCTTTGGCAACCACAGCTTCCCTGGACCTCATACCGCGGAGCCTGCTGCCTTCGATGAAGAGCACGAGGATTTTTGTTCCCCGTTTAGCAAGGATCTTGGGGAGGTTATGAACTCTCCGATTTCCTTGTCTAGTGCAGTGGCAATGATCCCTCCCACTGACCAAGCAGTGTACGAAGCGTTGGAGTCCGAAAAGGACGATGACTTTATTGATAACGATGAGTACTTTGACGAGCTAGTTGAGTTGCGGGCCACAGCCAAAAACCAAAGCGACATCATGCTCGGCGGTTTCCCAGCATTCGCGCAAGACCCTACGCAGCCTGAAGGGTACGTTCACTTCCTAGAAATTGATTCCACATATGTGGAAGAGGAAGAGCTCCCCTTCGAGATCATGTGGGGTGACCTAGGTGTGGCCCACGTATTCCTCCACCCAGACGCATTGAAGAAAATGCACGCCGGCGAGGCCGTGGTGTACCGCTCCGAAAACACCGGCACGGCCGATGGGGCTGTTTTCTACTGGGACTGTGGCTAATATCCAGTTGGTGACCTGTAAGAACGTCAAAAGTGCATGTTCTACCGGCGTATCTCTGGCCAATAGCCTTTCAACCCACGGTATGGCTGCCGCAATGTGCTACTTCGCTTCTTGCTCAACGTCCTTTGAATTGGCAAAAGGTTGATCGCTCGAAGGCTTTTCGAGTGATCTCACGATCGGCGACTGCGTATTCGCGCTCGACTAATTCCCGGTCGATCCCGGGGATTGCTGGTTGATTTGGCGGCGGATATTGCCCCCAACCCGGTTGAATGCTCGAGCCTGACGTGTCTGCGTACTGCGCTTGGCCCTCAAAAGAGCCCTGCTCACGTCACTCGAGTGGTTGAAAGCGATCTTGTCCATCCCGCGCATCGTGGAAAGGAACATTGCCATGAGCCATACCATACCTTTTCTACCCGATTCGAGTTCCGCTGGGAGGATCAGTTCGCGCTCCCCTTGGACCCGGATACCGCACAGACGTACCACGACGAAACGCTGCCGGCAGAACCCGCGAAGACGGCGACTTCTGCTCCATGTGTGGCCCGAAGTTCTGCTCCATGCGCATCTGAACAGATGGCGGAGAAATTTCGCGAGGAAGGCTCGCAGGTCTACCTGCGTGCGGACGTCGTAGAGATCTCCTTCCAAACCAAGTAATCCCTGGTTGTAGCGGGTAGAATTCGGCACATGGTGGAGACACAACGCCGCTCGAAACAACGTCCGCCGGCGCTCGCGAGCAAAGGCCCCCAGCTCAGCAAAAAGCAGCTGGTGGGCCTGCTCTTGGGCATGGCCTGCTTCCTCATCCCCTTCTTCATCCAGATCCCGGACCTGGCCACCCCCGGGCATCGGATGCTGTCAATCTTCCTACTCGCCATCGTCTTCTGGGTGCTCGAGCCCGTGCCGCTCACGGCCACGGCGGTGTTGGTCATCCTGCTGGAGGTCCTCTTACTCTCCGACGGCGCGCTAGTCGACCCCACCGGTGGAGACCCAGCACTAGCAGACCAGCTGCTTCCTGCATCCGCGTATTTCTCTGCGCTGGCCCACCCGGTCATCATCCTCTTCCTCGGCGGGTTCATGATCGCGCACGGGGCGGAGAAGTTCGGGCTCGACCGCAACCTCGCAGCGATCATGCTACGCCCCTTCCCGGACAAGGCGCGCCTGACCGTGCTGGGGCTCATGCTGATTACCGCCGTGCTCAGCATGTTCATGTCGAACACGGCCACCACAGCGACGATGTTCGCGGTCGTCATCCCGATTCTCAAGACGCTGCCCGCGGGCAAAGCGCGCGCTGGCGTGGCGCTGTCGATCCCGCTCGCTGCCAACGTGGGTGGCATCGGCACCCCGGTGGGCA
>NZ_VXKH01000096.1 GCF_008693065.1 Corynebacterium tuscaniense
CACCGACCCCACCCAGCGCTCCCTCGCGCACGGGGAGGCCTGGCTCGACCGCTATGGCGTGGTCACCCGTGGCAGCATCGTCGCGGAAGACGTCCTCGGCGGATTCGCGCTGGCGTACAAGTCCCTTGCCACCTTCGAAGAAGGTGGCAAGGCCATGCGCGGCTACCTCGTCGAAGGTCTCGGCGCGGCACAATTCTCCACTCCCGCCACGATCGACCGGTTGCGCGGACACCAGGATTCAGACGACCTCGTCGGCTGGCCCTCCGGCACCAAAGAACCCAAGGTCTACGTGCTGGCCGCCACCGACCCCGCCAATCCCTACGGCGCCGCACTCCCGTGGCCCGAAGCCGGACCAACCCGCTCAGCCGGAGCACTCGTCGTGCTTATCGACGGTCTCCTCGCATCCCACCTCACCCGCGGCGGCAAAACCATGACCACCTTCTTCGACGGATTCCCCGAAGGCGTCGGCAGCGAAGATGAACTGCTCACCATGGTTGTGGGTGCACTGACGGATGTGGTGGGGGTGGGCAGGATGACGCCGTTGACAGTCGAAAAGCTCAATGGCGAAGCTGCGTTCAAGCTGAAGAATTATGGTGCCGCTGCCTCCCCACGCGGCGCGAAGATCGGTGGCCGAACTGTCGCTGCACCCAAGCGGCGGGGTAGGAGCGTTGCCGAAGCGCTCGAGGAGCTCGATTCGCTGAGTTTTGACAACTGATTGGCGGTCGACCCAGTGCAGTAGATCAGTGTGTGCGGTTATTGACCTCTTTGATGAGGTGGGCAGCAGCCACGAGGCCGAGCCGACGGTTAGCGGTGCGAATGTCCTTCACAGCCTTGACAAATTCACGCTCCGGATCAGTTCCGGTTTCTTTGAGCACGCCGCGCGCCCACTCAACTGCCTCGTCCATGTCAGTGAAAAAGCCAATGAGTGATTCTTCAGGGGTCGGTTTGTAGCCAAAGAGGTTGAACATAGTATTCGAGTATGCCTGAAGGTGATTCGGTATACCAGCTGTCCAAGCGACTTCAGTTCATGGAGGGGCGTGAGGTCACACGCTGCTCCTTGCGTGTCCCGCGCTTTGCCACATCCGATTTCACCGGCATGACCGTCGAACGTGTCTGGCCCTACGGCAAGCACTTGTTCATGCAGTTCGGCGCGGATGGACATGAGTCGCAGATCCTGCACACGCACCTGAAAATGGAAGGCTCTTGGTCCGTCCATCGTGCAGGTTCTCGCTGGTCTAAACCCGGGCACACTGCACGTGTGGTGTTGCAGCTCGTTGATAGAGGTGGGGACATTGAGCTGGTCGGCCATTCCCTGGGCTTGGTTGATGTGTTCCCGGCGCGTTTGTTTGAGGCCGAGATGGGCTATCTGGGACCGGATCTCTTGGCCCCAACTTTTGATATCGAGGAAGCTACTCGCCGGATTCTTGCTGATCCGGGACGGGAAATCGGTAGGAGCCTGCTGGACCAACAGCGTGTGGCGGGGATCGGTAATGAGTACCGCGCAGAGATCTGTTTCCTGGCCGGTGTTCACCCGGCGCGGACGGTTGCGGAGGTCGGCGAAGACGGCGTGGCCAACATGTTGAAAATTGCTCGCCGGCTCATGTGGGCGAATAAGGACGAGGTCAAGCGAGTGACCACCGGCGTGAAGCGCGCTGGTGAAACCACGTACGTGTTTGGGCGGAACAACAAACCTTGCCGCCGGTGTACCACCTTGATCACTCAAGGGGTCCTCGGCGGGCAGGGGGACCTGGAGCGCGTGATCTGGTGGTGCCCTAGTTGTCAGCCAGAGGCTGGTGCTTGGTAAGTGGTGTGGGGTGAAGGATTTCGCACTCGGGGCCTGTCGTTTATCTAAAGCCCCAGGTCGCTGCGAGGCGCGGTGTTGAATCCTTCACCCTGAACACGCGAACACTCCGGGCACGCGAGCCCCGAGCCAAGTCAAACCCCAACTAATCAGCCTGTTTTTCCTTCACATCGCGCCTAATAAAGAATACGAGGAATCCCAGCATCACCAGGATCAACAGAACATAGACGACCTTTGAATACTGGTCGATGTAGGTGGTCACGGCCTCCCAGTTGTCGCCTAGCGTGAAACCCAGATAAATAAGGATGAAGTTCCAGACGGCGGAACCAAGGGTGGTCCAAAGACCAAAGGTGAGCAGGTTCATGCGGTCCAGGCCGGCGGGGATGGAAATGAGGGAGCGGATGCCGGGAATCAAACGGCCAAACAGAATGGATGGACGGCCGTGGCGGTCAAACCATTCGAGGGATTTGTCCACGTCTGAGGCCTTGACCAGCCACATCCAGTCCGCGATGGCGCGCAGGCGTTCTGCGCCCAGCCACGCACCCACGCCATACAGAATGTAGGCGCCCACCACTGAACCGATGGTGGCCCAGATGAACACTGCGGCGAAGTTTAGCGAGCCCTGAGCAACGGTGAAACCGCCCAGCGGCAGGACAACTTCGGAGGGGATGGGTGGGAAGAGGTTCTCAAGTAGGATGGCAATGCCGACGCCGGGGGCGCCGAGCGTGTCCATGAGACCGACAATCCAATCGATGATGGCAGACATGTGGGATAGTCTGCCTTACTGGACGTCAGTGGACCAAGTGTGAACCGGTGATCCAGACTTCTGGTTTTCCAGGTAGACCGCAAGCATCTTTGCTAGGGCTTCTTGGCGCTCCGGGGTGTCGGGTTTGGTGCCGTTGCCGAGTTTGTCCAAAACGTCTAGCTGCCAGGTGGCACCGTTTTGGCGGTTCCAGGCGCGGCCCTCGATGATGCTTAGGTATTTTTCGTTGAGGTCCTCATCCACCTTGAGCATTTTCAGGCCTTCGTGGGCTTGGTCGAGGAGGTGGTTGAGAACGAGGTTGGATACGTCGATACGCCCTAGCGTTGGCCAGACCATGGTGGCGCCGATGCCGTCACGGGCGCCTTCATAAAAGTTCGATCGGGCGTCCTCGAAGGTGAGGCGGGACCAGACGGGGCGGGTTTGTTCGCCGAGGAATTTCACTAGACCGTAGTAGAAGGCGGCATCCGCGATGATGTCGGCGGTGGTGGGGCCGGCGGGGAGGAGGCGGTTTTCCACGCGGATGTGGGACAGTTCCAGCGAGGGGTCATAGATGGGCCGGTTCCAGCGCCACACGGTTCCGTTGTGCAGGTTGAGGTAGTGCAGCGCGGGGCTGTTGCCGTCCATGATGGGTTTGCCGGCGGCGGTGCGGGATTCCGGGATGAGCGGCGAAAAATATCGCACGTTCTCTTCGAACAGGTCAAAGACGCTGGTGATCCACCGTTCACCGAACCACACGCGTGGCCGCACACCTTGGTTGACCAGGACGGCAGTGCGGGTGTCAATGGATTGTTTGAACACCGGGATACGCGATTCATGCCACGTCCGGTGACCCATGAACAGTGGCGAGTTCGCGCCCAGCGCTACTTGCACGCCGGCGATGGCTTGGGAGGCGTTCCACGCGTCGCGGAAGCGGTCCGGTGCGACTTGCAGGTGCAGTTGCATCGAGGTGCAGGTGGATTCGGTGGCGATGTCGTCGAAGGTGGCGCGGTAGCGTTCCTGCCGGGAGACATCGATATGCACGAGCTCACCGCGCGCTTCGAGCACCATGTTGGACAGCGCAGCATAGCGGTTCTCGGGGGTCATCCACTCGTCGCTTTGCAGGTAGTCTGTGGTGACGGTGGGCAGCGTGCCGATCATCGCGACGTGCGCGCCGGCTTTCTGCGCCGCCTTATTCACGGCCGCCAGCCGCACATCGAGCCCCTCATGCAGCTGCCGCAGCCCGTCC
>NZ_VXKH01000097.1 GCF_008693065.1 Corynebacterium tuscaniense
GATGATCGCGCGCGTTGCGCGGGGGGTGCTCGCCGGCGCCCCGGCAGTCGTCCCGGTGTTGCCTGTCGCAGACACCATCAAGCTTGTCGACGCTGCAGGGGACGTGCTCTCCACCCCCGACCGCTCCCAACTGCGGGCCGTGCAGACACCGCAGGGCTTCGACCTAGCTACGTTGCGGGAGGCAAATGAGGCCTACTTCGCTGCTGACGCTATGGACTTCACCCCCACCGACGACGCGAGCCTCATGGAATGGTTCGGTGTCGCCGTGTCTACGGTGCAGGGCGACCCGATGGCCTTTAAGATCACCACTCCCATCGACCTTGTGCTGGCACAACGCATCACGGATGAGGCAGAACCCACCGTTTTTGACGTGCCCGGCAACCCTGGCGTTTGAAAAACCCCATCTTACTTAGACTGCCTTAGGCCCCTGTTTGGTTCCATAAATTGTGAAACTGTGGGAAATCTCTAAAACCCTTGTTAAACGGCACTTTTGAGCAATACCTTTGGGGCATGAACTTTAATACTGTGATCGCGGCCTTATCAGGCGGCGCAATAGATATGTTGAAGGGGTTTGACCGCCAAGCCGCGTTAGATGCCGGGATGTCGCAAGCAACAGCGAATAACTGGAAGCTCGTACATGACGCGTATTACGGTCCAACCACGTCGCCGTCGAAGCAGCGGCAGGCGCGGGAGAAAGCACGCGTGGAGGGGGTGAGCCTGGACAAACTCGTGCACATTGAGAAGAAGCTCAAGCGGATCAACAACAACCGGACACGCAACAAGCTTCGGCTGACCATGCTCGCCGTGCGCGGTAATTATAAGGCCTTGCTTGCGTTGACTAGGAAGCTTCTGCCCGGCGCGGATAAGCCGCCGGAGAAGAAGTTGACCATTTCGCCGTCGCGTCACGGCCGGCGCCGGGTGATGTTCTGGGCCGACGAGCGTGATGTCGCCGATTTAGAACACGCGCTGCTTGAGGGGGTGGACCCGGACTTGCCTCTTGCGCCACAATTACTGGAACATTTCCTGGCGCTCATACGTAGTGGCGGTGGCGTACCGCGCGCCGTCCCGAGGCCACAGTTGCTTATCCCGTTGCCAGAGTGGGTGCGCATTATTCGCGGGGAGGACGATGACGTTGTGCTTGGGCTGACGGACGGCACCACTATCACCGGCGCTGATTTCCTCACCACCCACACCGCCAACCCGGACAACGAGCTGGAAGCAGTGGTCTTTCATCCTACGGAGGGCGCGGTGAACCAGTATCGGCTGGAGCGTTTCGCCAACGCGAAGCAGCGCGATATGGCGAGGGCTACGCAGCCGATCTGTACCAGCCCGGACTGTCGTCGTGGGGCTGACCAGTGCGAAATCCACCACATCAAGGCCTGGAAGAACGGCGGTGAGACCAACGCGAACAACCTCGCACCACTGTGCCGCTACCACAATCGCGTCAACGACGATGACGCACATGTGGCGCACCGCGGCCACGTCGAGATGCGTGGTGGTGCACCAGTGTGGATCTCCCCACGCGGGTTCGCCCGCGCGAACACACTGCACCCGTTCGGCGGGATGCGGTCCCTGTTCAACCACGACCCGGCGAAGGTGCCAGTCCGCGCCAGATAGTGCCCACTAGGATGATGGATCATGGAATCCTCCAAAACCCCGAATCCGATTTCCACACTGCGAGTTGGCGCTGCTTTTGACGCCCACCGCATCGAGCCCGGCAAACCCTGCTGGATCGCCGGCCTCATCTTCGAGGGCGTCGACGGATGCGAAGGACACTCAGACGGTGACGTTGTCAGCCACGCCATCGTCGACGCAGTGCTCTCCGCAACCGGGCTGGGGGACCTGGGCAGTTTCGTCGGTGTTGACCGCCCGGAGTACGAGGGGGTCACTGGGGTGCAGTTGCTTACCGAGTTGCGTGAACTCGTCGCCGCCAACGGCTACACCGTGCTCAACGCTTCAGCTCAACTCATCGGCCAGACCCCCAAAATGGGCCCGGTGCGCGAAGAGGCCGAGCGCGTCCTGTCCGAAGCTCTCGGCGCACCCGTGTCCGTGAGTGCCACGACGACCGACGGGATGGGTTTCACGGGATCGGGGGAGGGGAGAGCGGCGGTGGCGACGGCGCTCGTCGATAAGCGATAGTTAAACTGGGGCGCGTGACTCAACGCATTTTTGACACCGCGACCCGCACTCTCCGCGAATTTGAACCTCTCCGTGAGGGGCACGTCTCGATGTATGTGTGCGGTGCGACGCCGCAGTCCTCGCCGCACATCGGGCATCTGCGTTCCGGCGTGGCCTTCGACATCGTGCGCCGCTGGTTCCTCGCCACCGGTTACGATGTCGCTTTTGTGCGCAACGTGACCGACATCGACGACAAAATCCTCACAAAAGCCGCCGAAAACGGTCGCCCCTGGTGGGAATGGGTGTCCACCTACGAGCGCGAATTTACACGCGCCTACAGCACGCTGGGCGTTCTGCCACCGAGCGTCGAGCCACGCGCAACCGGGTTTGTCACCCAGATGATCGACTACATGCAAAGGCTTATCGACGCCGGCTTTGCGTATGCCGCCGACGGCTCCGTCTACTTCGACGTTGCTGCCTGGGTAGCGGCGGAAGGCTCCGACTATGGGTCCTTGTCCGGCAACCGCGTCGAGGAGATGGAACAAGGTGAAACCGACGTGGCCAGCAAGCGCGGCGCCCATGACTTCGCGCTGTGGAAAGCTGCGAAACCCGGCGAACCGAGCTGGCCCACCCCTTGGGGCGATGGCCGCCCCGGCTGGCACTTGGAATGCTCCGCGATGTCAACGTGGTACTTGGGTGCTGAGTTTGACATTCATGGTGGCGGGCTTGACCTGCAGTTCCCGCACCACGAGAACGAGCAAGCACAATCCCACGCTGCCGGCGACGGCTTTGCCCAGTATTGGATGCACAACCACTGGGTGACCATGGCGGGGGAGAAAATGTCGAAGTCGCTGGGCAACGTGCTCTCGATCGACAACATGCTCGAGGCCGTGCGCCCGGTGGAGCTGCGCTACTACCTGGGGTCCGCGCATTACCGCAGCGTGCTGGAGTATTCGCCGGCGGCGCTGCAGGAAGCTGCGGCAGGCTATCGGCGTATTGAGGATTTTGTCGCCCGCGCCGCTGCTGCTTCTGGCGGCGAGCCCGTGTCTCGCGGCGAGTGGACCCCTGCGTTCGCCGAGGCCATGAACGAGGACTTCGGCGTACCTAAGGCGCTGGCGGAGATTCACAACACCGTCCGTGCAGGCAACAAGGCGCTCGCGGACGGCGACGCGACGTTAGCCCGCAATTTCGCCGGTTCAGTCCGCGCAATGACTGCTGTGCTGGGCATCGACCCCGGCGAGTGGGCGAGTGCTGCCGACGCTTCCAGTGCTTCTGGCGCGGCGGAGGCGGCTCTGGATGTCCTCGTCCAGGTTGAACTGGAACGTCGCGCGCAGGCTCGCGCCGACAAGGACTGGGCCACCGCCGACGAAGTCCGCGACCGTCTGGCCGCCGCTGG
>NZ_VXKH01000098.1 GCF_008693065.1 Corynebacterium tuscaniense
GGTGGCGGCGGCGGAGGCGTCGCGGATTTCCTCCAGGCCGGTGATTGCCGCTGGGGCTTGTGTGCCGGAGGCGACGCCGAGGAGATGCGCCATCATGATTTCTAGTAGCAGGCGCGGGGAGGTGGCGCCGCGGAGGGAGGTGATGCGCTCGTTGACCTCGGTGGCCAGGGCGGGGAGTTGGTTGCCGGGGAATTTGTCGGCTTCGGTAGCGAGGATCTGGGCGCGGTCGGTGGGGGCATCCACGAGGCCCTGGCCGAAGGCATCTGGGACGGCGTGAATGATCATCAGGTCACGCAGGCGGTCCAGCAGATCGATGGCAAAACGGCGGGGTTCGTGGCCGGCCTCAATCACATCGTCGACGGTTTGGAAGAGGGCGGCGGCGTTGTGGGAGGCGAGGGCGTCCACGGTTGCGTCGATAAGCGAGAGGTCGGTGACCCCAAGGAGCGGTAAGGCGAGCTCATACGTGAGACCCTCGGGGCCGGCGCCTGCGAGGAGTTGGTCGAGGATGGACAGCGTGTCACGCGGCGACCCGCCACCGGCACGGATGACCAGCGGGTACACATTTTCGTCGACGGTGACGCCTTCCGCGGCGACCGTGCGCTCGACGAGTTGGCGCATTGCCTGCGGCGTGAGCAGGCGGAAAGGGTAATGGTGGGTGCGCGAACGGATGGTGCCAATGATTTTCTCCGGCTCCGTCGTGGCAAAAATGAACACGAGGTGCTCCGGCGGCTCCTCCACGATCTTGAGCAGGGCGTTCGCGCCCGCGCCGGTGATCATGTGGGCCTCGTCGATAATAAACACGCGGTAGCGCGATTCTGCCGGAGCGAAATAGGCGCGTTCGCGCAGCTCACGCATCTCATCTACGCCACCGTTCGAGGCGGCGTCCATCTCCGTCACATCAAGGTTGCCCGGCCCACCCGGCGCGAGCGACACACACGACGGGCACACGCCACACGGCGTTGATGTCGGGCCTTCCGCACAGTTCAATGAACGCGCCAAAATGCGTGCCGACGACGTCTTGCCCGTGCCCCTCGGCCCCGAGAACAAATAAGCGTGATTAACACGCCCATTGTCCAGCGCTGTGGACAGCGGGCGGGTCACCTGCTCCTGCCCAATCATCTCGGCGAACGAGGCTGGGCGATACTTCCGGTACAAAGCCACGGTCTCACCCTACTAGGCACCTAGGACACGCAACGTGGGCCTGTCCGTAAACGGGCATTGCCTACACAGATATTTTCGTTATACAGTATTCCTATGCCTGTGAACGCCAGCCAAGAACAAATCGACGCTTGGGTTGCGGAGGCCGAAATCGGTTACGACCCAGAGCTTCTAAAGAAGCGCGGCCGCGGACGCCCGGGACGGGGAATGACCCCAGCACAGGTCGTTGCTGTTCGCCTTACTGACGATGAGCTGAAAGCACTCGATGATCTCGCCACCAAGAAGAACCTGACCCGGTCCGAGCTCATCCGCCAAGCAATCGAAGCTTTCACCGCAGCATGAGATGTGCGAAGTCCGCCACCAAACATGGCATCACAGAATCTGATGGCATTCAGGCGGCCTCGAACCCCATATGGGTCGAGCCACTCGACGATAAAACGACCCAATGGAGGGAACTGAGACTCGGCTTTGACACACATGCCAGGCTCCTTGAGACGGTCGTTGTAGTCGCAGAAGACGGGGACGAGCTGCTCATCCACTCTATGAAAGCCCGTCCACAATATTCACGTCTCCTCGAATAGGAATACTCGCCCGACTCTTGGCTCAAGGCCAAAGCACTCTAGATTTGCTCAGTTCATGCGGTCTAGTCCATGCAGATCAGTTCATACACAGCAGCGAGGCACTAGTCGTTGAGGCGACCGGTCTCGGCCAGCACCCGCTCGCGGAGCTTGCCCGTGGCGGCGACGGCGGCAATGCAGCCTGCGAGCACAAGCAAGATCAGCGCTGCGAAGAGGGTGAGCTGGGGTAACACGTCGACGGGAACGGCGACCATGACGGAGCCCAGCAGGTTGCCCATGCCGAAGCCCAATAGGGTGACCAGGGCCATCGGTACGCCGATCTCCCGGATGGCCACGGAGGTGTGGTATTTCGCGGGCGCACCAATGAAGTAGAGGGACTTGGTCAAATGTTTCTGCTCCACCACTGCCAATGCCTGAGTAAGCAGTGTAGAGGCGACGAGAAGAATGGCACCGAAGATCGCGGTGAGGGCCACACCAGCGGGAATATCGCCGGTGATCATATTTAGGGCCGGGTCTGCGTCGATTTCTGGGATGGCAGAGATCCAGCTACTGATACCAGCAGTGAATGCAAGGAAATACAGCGCTGCTACACGCTTCCACGTCGTTCTTGCGCCGCGTCCGACGCGGCGTGTGGCCACATAGTTAGCGGGACCAGGAAGCAGGTAGCTGAATCGGGCGATCAACTGGATCACACCAACGGCGATGAGAGCGTTGACCATTAATACGCCGGCAACGACGACGAGCAGCAGGATGAAGTCCGTGGCATTGGCGCCCGGCGCGATCGTTACTGTGCTCAAGTAACGGTACAGGGCAAAAGCTGCCACAAGCGAGATGACCAGAGTGATCGCACTTTGCCCCTTTGGCGGAATCTTCTTGGTCACTCCCAGTGGGGTAACAGCCACACGGCGCAGGGCGAGCCAGACAGACGCTGCGGCCAAAACGAGCACCACGAGCCAGGCAACAGGCACGATCCACCAGGTGAACATCTCCCATGTGCCGATGCGCTTTTCTTGGAAGGTCAGCAGCGACCATGCAGGAACACTGACCAGGTACAGCACAGTGCCAATGCCAAGGCCGACGAATGCCTGGCGCAACGCATCAAGAATCATCATTCCGCGCACTTGGCCGGAGGTCGCGCCGATCAGGCGCAGAATCGCCAACTGTTCTTCACGCCCACCGAGATTCGCACGCGCAGCCTGAGTAAGCAGGCCGAGCAAGGTTGGCACCACCAGCAATGATGCGAAGAGAGCAAGGAAGACGTAGCTCAACGTAAGTAGGCCGCCGAGGTCTGCGTCGATCACCCTCACCGCCTCATGCGGGTGCCACATGCGTTGCGCGAACACCCACGTTCCGGCAGCCAGGGTGCACAGGATCCAGGTGGACACCGAGAATGCCACGAGCGACAAGGCACGGACCCAACGTTCGCCGGTCTGGCGTTGTGCGCGGCCCTCTGCGGTGGAGGACTGCGCAGCGGTCATCAGTGTCATGGCGCTCATGCTTGCACCGCCTTCGCAGCACCCTCAGAGTGGATAAGGCCATCGCGGATCTCGATCCTGCGGTCGCACCATTGGGCGATCTTCGGGTCGTGGGTGACCAGCACGAGCGTCACTCCGAATTTCTGTGCAACAGCAGTGATCTGCTGCATCACCTCGTGGCCGGTGGCCTGGTCGAGAGCGGCGGTCGGCTCGTCGGCAAAGACCACCGACGGCGGCCCGGCCAGGGCACGCGCAATCGCTACACGCTGGCCCTGCCCGCCG
>NZ_VXKH01000099.1 GCF_008693065.1 Corynebacterium tuscaniense
TGCCCGCCGGTATGCTCGCTTCCACCGCCACGCTCGTCGCGGCCTCGGTGGCCATCACGTTCCTCGCTGGCCCTATCGCCGCGATCACCGGCCGCGCCGCGGACTCCTCCTTCGACACGAATCTTTACCGCACCGCGGTGTTGGGCACGGACTGGTCGAACCCCTCCCGGACACTCGATCAAGGATCGCTTAACGACGACTCCGATGCCCTCCCCAACCGCCTCCACCGCATCGAGGAACCAAGCCCCGGCGTGACCACCGTTCCTGTACCCACGCCGGCCGTAAAAACGACCGGCGAGCCGACCGGTGAGGAGACCACCCGATGAGCCCCACCCAATTCACTCCTAGGCGCAGCTTCGGCCACAACCTCACTGACCGCTTCCGCCCGTGGTTCATTGTCTGGCTGACTGTCATGTGGATCCTCCTCATGGGGGAGTTCACCTGGGCTAATACTGTGGCGGGGCTGCTGCTGGGCACCGTGATCACCATGCTGCTGCCCCTGCCCAAGCTGCCCACCAGTGGCATCAAGGTGGATGTGCCCAAACTGTTCATCTTTGTTGTCCGGTGGGTTGGGCAGCTCATCGTTGCGGCGATTCACGTCTCCTGGCTGGCTATCCGGCCCGCGGATCCTCCCCGCAGCGCTATTTTCAAGGTGCCTATGCGCCTTGATTCAGAGCTGGCACTGTACTTTGCCACTTGCGCGTATAACCTTCAGCCCGGTGGGTGTGTGACGGATATTGATCTGGCTAATCGCACGTGGACCATTCACGTGTTGTCGGCGGGGACGCAAAAGGACGTCGAAAAGGCATTGGCTGATGTGAAGAAACTGGAACGCTCCATGATCGAGATTTTTGAGAAGAGGAAGGGCCCCAAACATGGATGACGCGATATATAACACCGTGCTCGCCTTCGCGGCGATCCTGCTCGTGGCCGGGTTCTTTGTCACAACCTGGCGTTTGATCATCGGGCCGAATTCGCTGGACCGAGTGATTGCCATGGACGGCATTGTCGCCTCGATCCAATGTGCTCTGGCTACCTACATCTGCTGGACGCTGGACACCACTGTGGTCAGCGCCATGTTCGTGGTGGCCATGCTGGGCTTCATCGGCTCGCTGTCTGTCGCCCGCTTCCGCAAGAGGGACGGTGCGCTGTAACCATGCTGAATCTCGACTTCATCACCGACGTTGTATCCCTCATCTTCATCGTCGCCGGCGCCCTCCAAGTGTTTTTTGCCTCGGTGGGCATGAACCGCTTCCGTACCACGCTCGCCCGCATTCACGCAGTGACCAAACCGCAGACCGTGGGCCTGATCATGGTCATTTTAGGGGTTATTTTCCGGCTCGTCGGCTCTGAACATTTCGATGTCGGCCAGCGCGGCGACGTTGGCATGCTCTTCCTGCTAGTCCTCTTCGCACTCATGACCAACCCGGTCACGGCGCAACGCCTCGGCCGCGTCTCTCGCCGCGAAGGGCTCTACGGGGATGAGGACGACATTGCCATCAACGAGCACCCAGGCGACCTCCACAAGTCCTTGTAGGCCGAGCTCGCTCGGCCTACAAGCTCGGTCTACAAGCTCGGCCTCCACGCCTACGGATGACCTGAACGAAGCTCCTCCACCGCCTGGTCCACGGCACCACGCCAATCCCCCGTGGACTCAAACACGGAGCGTTGGCGCTGGTAGGCGGCACCGCCCTCGATGATCTCGTTGACGATATTTAGCTCATCCACACATCCCAACCGCTCCGCGATGGGTTGCAGCTGATCCACCAGATCGTGCAGATCGTCCGTAACCAGGCGCTCATCGGGGGCGCGGCTGGTGATGATCTCAGCCTCCAAGCCATAGCGGGCACCCCGCCACTTATTCTCCGCCACATGCCACGGCTGGAGGGTGGGGAGGGGCTGGTTGTGGTCCAACATGTCGTCGAAAAGCACGACGAGGCAATGCGTCAGCGCCACAACTCCGGCGAGCTCGCGCAGGTTCGTGGCGGCATCCGAGATGCGCACCTCGATCGTGCCCCATTTGGCGGCGGGGCGGACATCGAAGTGCATGGAATCCGTGTGGGACGTAACACCGGAGATGGTTTGGTCGCGCATGAAATCAACCCACTCGTCCCAGGCGCCGAACTGGTAGGGCATGCCCGCGGTGGGAAGCTGCTGGTAGAGCATCGTGCGGTTGGACGCGTAGCCGGTGTCCAGGCCCTCCCATGCGGGGCTGGATGCGCTGATGGCCAGCAGGTGCGGGTACTTCGTCATAATCGCGTTGATGATCGGCCACACCCGATTCTCATGTCGGATACCCACGTGCACGTGCGTCCCCCACAGCAGCATCTGCTGCCCCCAGTACTGCGTGCGGTTAATGATCTCTTTGTACGTCGGCTTATCCCCCACCGGCTGCGTACGAAAATCCGCGAACGGGTGGCCACCGCCCGCCCACAACTGCAGGCCCATATCATCTGTGACCTGTTGGATCTTGTCCTTCGTTTCCGCTAGGTACGCCATCGCTTCGCCCGTGTTCTGGCACACTGGTGTGACCAGTTCGATGGTGTTTTTCAGAAACTCCTTCTCCAGGTGCGTGCCGGGCCACCGCTTCTCCACTTGGTCGATCACGTCCGCCGCAAAGGGCACCAAGTCCCTACTCAGCGGATCAACGAGCGCGATCTCCCACTCCACACCCAATGTTGGGCCCGCCGAACGGTTGAAGTCACGGAACGGGTCCATGTTGGGGTTGGAAGCGGCCTGGTTCACAGTCATTCCTCCTGAATACGGCACGCGGGGGCGTGCGCACAAATCCAGGCTCTTAAAAAGACACCGGACCTGTGAGCACCAGCGTCAAAGAGCCCGGGTTCGCCGCATTCTCAGGCACCGTCCCATCATTTGGCTTAGCGACGCCCCCGACACGCTCCGCCAACGCCTTGGCACGCTCCTCTGCCCCCGGTGTTGCCGGGTCGAAGAACACCGTGTTCTCCGTCAGAACCGCCTGCGCCTCGGTGATATTTCCCACCTCACCGATCCGCGCACCCTGCCCTTCCAGCGCGCCGGAGACATCCGCCGCAAGATTCGGGACTGTGGAGTTGTTGAAGACGTTCACCGTCTCATTCTCCGCCGTCATCCGTTCCTTGTTGGCGGCGTTATTATCCGCGGCCTCCTTCTTGTCCGCGCCGTCTTGGTTGGCGCCTTCAGTTGGGTTTGCCGGGTTTGTTGGGCTGCCGGTATTCGGGTAGCGGCTCTTGTCACCCGGGGTACGTCCACCCTGGTCCTGCTGCTGGTTCTGTTGTTCCTGTACAGCCGTATCCCCGTCGTCCTTGCCGGACTGCGTCATCGCGTACACGCCCCACAGGCCGAGAAGAATGGCAACGGCGATGAGGATCATGGCTAACCCGCGCTTCGGCACACTACTGACGGCAGTTGCCCCGCCTGCAAGCGCCGCGCCACTGCCCGTCGCCGCACTGCTGGACACTGTGCCCGCACCTGCGCGG
>NZ_VXKH01000100.1 GCF_008693065.1 Corynebacterium tuscaniense
CACAGGCGATCACGCTCGGCCCGGAGGTTCTGCGCACAGCGAGCGCCGGGCTGGCAGCGCTTTGCGCCGTCGGGGCGTTGACGGGGCGCTGGTAGGGTAAACCGCATGGCAGAACTGGTCACAAGCTCCTACGAGCTCGACCCCGATTACGCCCAAGCTGTGCTGGGCATCAACGACGCGACGCTGCACACACTCAACCAGCTGCTCGGCGCCGACCTTTTCGCTCGTGGCACCACCGTGACCATGCGCGGTCCGGTTGAGGCTGTGGCCTACGCCGCGCGGGTGGTGGATGAAATTCAGGCGATGGCGCGTCGTGGCATTGTGATCACCCCGGATGCGGTGAAGCACGCGGTGGACATTATGGCCACGGACATGCCGGAGTCCGCCGCGGAGATCCTTGGCCGTGAAATAATCGCACGCCGCGGTAAAGTGATCCGCCCTAAAACGGCTGGCCAGCGCGAGTATGTGGATGCGATTGATGAGAACACGATTGTCTTCGGCATCGGCCCCGCAGGTTCCGGCAAGACCTACCTGGCAGTGGCTAAGGCTGTTCAGGCACTGCAGGCCAAGGAAGTCAAGCGCATTATTCTCACCCGCCCCGCGGTGGAGGCAGGGGAGAAGCTGGGCTTTCTGCCCGGCACACTGAATGACAAGATCGACCCGTATCTGCGCCCGCTTTATGACGCATTGCGGGACATGCTCGACCCCGAAATGATCCCCAAACTCATGGAGGCCGGGATCATCGAAGTGGCGCCGTTGGCGTACATGCGTGGCCGCACGCTTAATGACGCGTTTGTCATCCTGGATGAGGCACAAAACACCACCCCTTCGCAAATGAAGATGTTCCTCACTCGCCTGGGTTTTGGTTCCAAGATGGTGGTCACCGGTGACATCTCCCAGGTGGACCTGCCGCGTGGCGTGGTCTCTGGTCTGCGGATCGTACGCAAGATCCTGCGGGACGTGCCAGGGATTCACTTCCAGGAATTCGGCGCGAATGATGTGGTGCGCCACCAGCTGGTCAGCCGTATTGTGGCCGCATACGACAAGTATGACGCGGACCGTGCTGCACGCTGGGATGCGGAGGCGGAACACCAGGCGCATCCGGAGGACACTCCAGCGGACACTAAGGAGCAAGCATGAGCATCGAAGTTCTGAATGAGTCTGGGGAGACGGACGTCAACGAAGAAATGCTCGTTGATGTTGCCTCCTTTGCGCTGCGCGCCATGGACGTTCACCCGGACACGGACCTAACCATCACGTGTGTGGATACACCCACCATGGCAGATCTGCACATGAGGTGGATGGACTTGCCCGGCCCAACGGATGTGATGAGCTTCCCCATGGATGAACTCACCCCGGGTTCAGGTCGCCCGGATGCACCGGCACCTGGCCCGGCCATGCTGGGGGACATCATCTTGTGCCCAGAGTATGACCGGAAGCAGGCAGACGCCGCTGGTCACCCGCTCGGCCATGAAATGGCGCTTCTCACCGTCCACGGATGCCTGCACCTGCTGGGTTATGACCACGCCACCCCGGCTGATGAGCGTGAAATGTTCGCGCTGCAGAACGAGATCCTGGCAGATTGGTACGACAACTTGGAGGCCCGTGGCGTCACCTACCAGCCGAAACCGGAAGGCAAACATGCTTTCCCGTCGGCGGCGGATCGGGTGGAGCTTGACGGGATCGTCGAGAAGCGAGGCGAATAACCACCGTGACTTTGTGGGCAACCTACCTGCTCGTAGCGCTCGTGTCCTTGGCAGCGGCGGGCGTGATCAAAATGATCGAGTCCGCGCTCATCCCGATTTCCAAGGCACGCGTGGAAGCGATGGCCAAAGACGAAGCCAGTGGTGCACGCGCCTTACTGCGCGTGGTGGATTCCAAAACCAACCACCTCAGCATGCTGGCGCTCGTGCAAATGGTGCTGGATACTGTGGCTGCGGTCTTCGCGCTGCTCACGGCGATGGAGCTGATCGAATCCCGCGTGTGGGCTATCACAGCCGCGATCCTGGCCGTGGCGTTGCTGCGCTTTGGGCTCATTGGTATCAACGCACGCCGGGCCGGCAAACTCAGCCCGTACACGATCTCGCTGCGCGCGGCGCAGATCCTTACCGTGGTGTACACCGTGCTTGGCCCGCTGTCCAAGCTGCTCATCCGGGCCAGCAACCTGGTCACCCCTGGTGAGGAGGACCTGGAGAACCCCTACGCCACTGACGTGGAACTGCGCGAAGCAGTGGACATTGCCCAGGAGCAGGGCGTGGTGGAAACCAGCGAGCGCCGCATGATCCAAAACATTTTTGATCTCGCGGATACACAAGCGCGCCAGGTGATGGTGCCACGCCCAGAGATGGTGTGGATCGAACATGAAAAATCCGCCGGCCAGGCAGCGAACTTGATGATCCGTTCCGGGCACTCTCGCGTCCCAGTGATCGGGGAGAGCGTCGATGACGTGCTGGGCATCGCATACCTCAAAGACGTGGTGGCCAAAACCTACAACCGCACCGATGGCGGCACCGGCGTGCGCATCACGGAACTCATGCGCGAACCAATGTACGTCCCCGACTCCAAGCCACTGGATGATCTGCTGCAGGAAATGCAACGGGACCAAACCCACATTGCCATCCTGGTGGATGAATACGGTGGCATCGCCGGGCTCATGACCATGGAGGACATCCTCGAGGAGATCGTCGGTGAGATCGCCGATGAGTATGATGCGGATGAGGAAGCCCCCATTGAGCCGGTGAACGGTGAAGATCCCGCCGCGCAGTCGCGTTTCTTCCGCGCCCAAGCACGCCTGCCGCTGGATGATCTGGTGGACTACTTCGCCGATGAGCAGGGCTTCGCCTTCGAGTTCGACGAAGAAATCACGGACAACGTGGAAACCGTCGCCGGCCTTTTGTCCTACGGCCTGGGTCGCGTGCCACTACCAGGTTCCGACGTAGAAGTCGGCGGCATTCGCTTCACCGCCGAAGGTGGCCGCGATCGCCGTGGACGCATCAAAGTGCGCACCGTGCTCATTGAAGTCCCCGAGTCGCTTATCGACGTTGCCGGCGCACCCACCGACGACACCCCCGAACTCAGCGGCTCCGGATCTTCCCGCACCTACCGTCCTGCACCCAGCGAGTAACGGGCTAAACGACACGATCCATGTCCGGTGCCGTGCTGTATTCCTTTCCTCAAACCTAACTCTAAGACCGCCTCTGAGCGCCCAACATAGACCGGTCTTGTGTTTTCCGCCGCCTTAACTTTTTCATGTTTGTAGGGAACCGGGCTGTTTGTGCTGGATCTGTGACTTCTTCGCGTGTTTTGGTGCGTGGTTCGGTGCGCGTGGCTTGTGGATAGTTTTGTGTTATCCACAGGCCGTTTTGGCCGTTTGCTGCGCGTTTGCGGGTTTCGGTTTAGCGTTGCCGGCATGAATCCTTTTGCAGCGCTCGTGGCGGGTTTAGC
>NZ_VXKH01000101.1 GCF_008693065.1 Corynebacterium tuscaniense
CAGTGGTACAACACCGAACGCATCCAACAACGACTCAAGGGTCTGACCCCGATCCAATATCGGAATCAGACCCTTGAAGACCTAACCGCCTAGAATTAAACCAGTCCAACTTTCGGGGGCAAGTTCATTCAGATACGCTCGTTAAAATCAGGAAGACCCCAGGTGTCAAAAGTCGCGAAAGGGAAACTCCATTCCAATGTGCTGGTCAAATGGAATTACGGACGGAACCGTCTCGGGCGTTGTATCTGGTCTATTAGTTGCTTCTGCTCTCGGTTTTATTGAACGGACCTCCCGCCCACGTTTCGAACTTCGCCGCATTGATGACGAAACGGCACTACTCCGAAACAACGGGTTTCGTGCCGTTGCTTTTGGGGACACTTTTGCCTTTGAAAAAGGAAATAGCCTGGTGTATCCGAAAGACGGTTTTCGAGGCCATATCAGCGAAATGAGATGTAAAGGGCGAGGCGAGATTGTTGTAGGTTGCGTGATTGAGTTAGGTGAATCTCTTTCACTCACATACAAACCGGTGTGGACCGATAGTTTGTTGTTTAAACGGTATTGGAGACGCATTCAAAACCAAGCACAACAAGCAGATTGTATGGCGGTACTTGAACGAACGAGCAAGCCTTGGTGGACGGTGGGCGGCATAAAGTTGCGACTGGCGAAAACGGCCCCTGGAGATATTTTGAGACCAATGCGATTATGGCGCTGGAAACTGGCGGTACTCCCTCTAAAACCGATGTAAAATATAGATTGTGCGTGCCGCCACTTTTGTTGTTCCTTTCGTCATCCGGGAGGCAGCTCTAGTTGCGTCGCCACAGCCGGGGACATCGTGGATGCTTTACTGGCAGCTCCGACGGGAGCGGGTGGAGGCGTTCAGTGGCTATTCGTTTCAATTCCTCGAGGGTTTTATTTACGTCTTCAGAAATGGGACTGGGTGAAGTGAAAAACGGAATACTGTACGGGGATTGATATGTGTCTCCCTCTTTATCAGGTGAGGCCAGCTTTATTTCATCCTTGCGGAATGCTTCGCCAACCTTGGAGGCTTGAGCGCGTACATCTTCGTCCGCCAGGCTTAACTCCAGTGTCAAAAGGTGTTGCTTAACCTTTGATCTAAACACGCCCCAGTATTTCAAGTGGAGCTTTACTAGTTCTTTCTCGTATTCACCATCTTTTAATCCAGACATCTCTGCTAACGGCTCATGTTCCGCTAGAAAGTCCTCACTGATCTTACCGTCGAGGTCTGCCACCTCCGTCAAAAAGGCGCGGACCGCTTGGCGCTGCACCGCCGCGTTGTCGTTCTCCACCTCATAACGCCATTGTTTTCCCTCTGTCTGAAGGTCCCAGCGACGAATACGTTCGTTACTTTTCGTGGTGACAACTATGCCCGTGAGAGTTGTCGCCGGCACCATGAGGGTAAGGAACGGCTGGGAAGCAATAATGCCACCCAACCAGGGCCATATATCCCATTCCCAGAATTGCAACCAGTCCATACATCCACAATACGCAATAGGTCGGACATAAAGGATACCCGTTCTAGCCTCCTTGGAGGGAGCCGTCCGGGGTACGGAGGAGATGCACAGGTTACCCTTTTTGGGCTTAATCATGATGGATGTGCACCAACTTTTTACCGAGTAACACCAGTTGAGAGGGCTACACCCTGTCTGAATCAATTCAGCAATTAGCAACCTCACCGGGTTGTGTCGGGAGCACCATAGGTACAACAACGATGAGAGCGGGTAGCCGTGGTAAGGGGGCACATGGAATAAGACCCGGGAACGGAGCGAGCTGGGTTGGGCAGATCCGACAGTTTGCGCATCGAGCTCAATACTCAGATCCGGCAGAGAATTCGGCGGTGACCCGTGCCTTGGGGTGTGTGACATGCGGGGTGAGGCATAATTTGTCGGAGTACCCTCCGAATGAGGGGGTCTACGTAGAACTGTGTGCAGGCCACGTTCTTATCCCCTGGAAAGAAAGCCAGTGACTCCAATGCCTCATTGCAACAATGGCGGCAAACACCATGGCGACCACGTGACCAAGATCTTTGTGGGGATGGTGCTTTCTGGCACTGCCCTCCCAGCTGGATGCAGTGACTCTGAAGGCGACTACATCGGGGAACCACCATTGCAGGTGACTGAATCGCACGCCGATGGTGCCTCCAAGAGCACAGTGGATGCGGCCACCGACTACAAAGGGGACTGCGACACGGATCCCGCTGCACCGGGGATTCACAAAGCAATGGCTGATCCGAATGAGTAATATCCAAATGTGGCTGGTGGCTGGGTCTTTACGGGGCACACGAATTATGACTCGTGTGGTGATCTGAGTTTCGCACTCATGCGGGAGGCGCAGCAGGGGAATGCGCAGTTTGGAGCGTGATTCTGATGTTCCAAAAAGGGAGAGTACATCGGGATTGACTCAACAGCGTTCCTGCAGATGATGCGAGTAACGTCGAACGTCGACAGCAGCTTCCCGCCCTGTACAACGGCTGTGAAGCGTTGAATATGTCCGGTGCTGGAAACGCCGACTCGCAGAAGTGCAACAGCACGTTTACGTAGTACTGGGACGGCGAAAAGGTGGCGCGCCGTGGACGGATAACGAACAACAATCTTCCAGTGCGTTAGGGCACTAGAAGGGGTGAGCTGGCCCCGGAAGGGCTGGCCTAGTCGGCGACGAGGGGCTCCATGGTGAGTTCGGGGTGCTCTTTCTCAATGAAGGCGAGCTTCCACTTGTCGCCGAATAGGGCGATGAGTTCGCCGTCGGTGCGGGTGAAGATTTCTACGCCACGCTGGCGGCCCAGCTCTGGGGCGGATTCGGCGTCGGTGCGGCGGGCCACGGAGTAGGGGATGGGCTCAGCCACGGTCTCGACGTTGTATTCGTTTTCCATGCGGGCCTGCATGACTTCGAACTGCATGGGGCCGACGGCGGCCATGACAGGAGCGGCGTCGCCACGCAGGTCGTTGCGGAGGATCTGCACGACTCCTTCCGCGTCAAGCTGCTCGAGTGCTTTACGGAACTGCTTGTATTTGCCCAGGGACTTGGTGCGCAGCGTACGGAAGTGCTCCGGCGCGAACTGCGGCATCGGTGGGAACTGGACCTTCTTGCCGGCGTAGATGGTGTCGCCGGGGGCAAGTGATCCGGCGTTGACAAGGCCGATGATGTCGCCGGGGAAGGCAGTTTCCACGGTGTCGCGGTCGCGGCCGAAGACGGTCAGCGCGTACTTGGTGGAGAAGCTGCGGCCTGACTGGGCGTGTGTAACCTGCATGCCGCGGTCGAATTCGCCGGAGACGACGCGCATGAAGGCGAGGGTATCGCGGTGGTTCTTGTCCATGCCGGCCTGGACTTTGAACACGACGCCGGAGAAGTCGTCGCCGACCTCACGCACCGGGTCGATGGCTTGCCCGCCTCCGGTCGCGGCGGCCTCGATGGCTTGCGGGTCAGA
>NZ_VXKH01000102.1 GCF_008693065.1 Corynebacterium tuscaniense
CACCCGGCGCGGACGGTGCTGGAGGTGCCGGAGCAGCGGGTGGGGTTGGCGGTTGTGGCGCGGCGGGCGGGCTAGGCACCGCTGGAATGTCGTGGGACGATGCTGCCTTCGGGATATTGTTGCTAGTCATTGCTGCTTAGACTATCCAAGCCTTTCGGTTGGATGGAATCATAGTGGGTACGTTGAGCTGTTTAGCTTCGTCCATGCTCGCGCCAACGGGTCAGAACACGAATCTGTAAAAGTGCTGGGTAGAGGTGGCCGATGATTCCGGTGACAATTAGCACCGTTGCCGAACCCCACGCGCCAGCAATTCCTGCCCAGGCGGCGGTGGCGATATGTAAGAGGAATCCCCATGTATGACCGGCAGCTGCAGCTTGTACGGGTCTTAGTTTTTTGCTTCGCCGGTTCTGAATGGACGCGCTGGACTGCCCATCACGCAGAGCAATGATCAGCCGGTTCCATCCAATGTGGTTGAGAAGGGTGTTGAAGGTGGGGAGGGCGAGGCGTCGAGAAGCTGTGTGCGAGAGCGACAAACGCTCCTACAGCGAGTGTGGGATGTGCTGCTGGAGCGAGTCACCCGCGAATGGCGCGAGGCCGAAACTCAACAGAGTCGCGGTGAGTACAAACCTCCACGAGTCAGCACCAACGGAACTGACCACGATTATGAGCCCGGCGAAAGCGACAACTGTGCTAAGCAGTGCTGCCACTGAGCGTCAACTCCTCTGGTTCTAGGCCTAGCCACGGGTCAATATCCAGCATAAAGACGGCACCGCCCGGGAGTTCTCCTCTTTGCCATGTTTGGAAGGCTGCCGGGTCGAGGTCGAACATGAAAGGATTTCTCTGAACAAGCTGGTGCCCAAAAGCTGGTGTCCCCGTCATCGCATCTTCGAGTAGTGGCGGTGGGTGAAAGATTCAACCATCGCACTTGACCGAGAGAGTGCACAAAACTCTCCTACCAGTACGTATATATTTTCGGCCTGGGCGGTGAGTGCAAATCCTTCACTGCGCCCTTTCTACCGGAAGTCGCGGGAGCCGCGGGAGAGGCAGTCGCCCATGTCCAGAGGTTCAAGTTTGTCGGCAAGAACACTGGCGGCACCGGAGGCATTTTCGACGATGCCGCGAACGATAAGGGCTTTCGCGGTACGGGCAAGGACTTTCTGCCGCTTCCATAGACCAGTTGGGATGACCACGTTCATGAGGCCGGTTTCATCCTCCATGCCTAGGAAGGTGACGCCAGCGGCGGTGGAGGGACGTTGGCGGTGGGTGATCACACCGGCGATGCGGATGCGGGTGCCGTCTGGGACGCGCCTCAGCCCGCTAGCTGGGACAATATTCAAAGAATCCAAATGCGTGCGAACCATTTCTACGGGCATGAGGCCGGGCGTAACACCGGTGGCCACAATGTCGGCGGCCATGAGTTCAAAGGCGTTCATGCCGGGAAGGGCGGGCGCTTCAATGGTGGAAAGGCCTGGCAGCATGCCCTCACGTTCGGTGGCGGCGATGCCGGATTGCCAGAGGGCTTGGCGGCGGTCCACACCAAAACAATCCAGTGCACCCGCCCGGGCGAGCGCCTCGACATGCTCCACGGTGAGGTCTGCGCGGCGGGATAGGTCCGGAATATCAATGAAAGGCCGAACTGCCCGGGCAGACTCGATGCGCGAGGCCGCCTTCCCGCCAAGACCTTTGATCAGGTTCAGCCCCACGCGGATGGTGCCGGAGTCGATGCAGCGGGCCTCCACACCAGACTCGTTGACATCCACCGGCAGGACCACAATCCCGTGGCGGCGCGCATCCTGGATGAGGGACTGCGGTGAGTAGAACCCCATCGGCTGCGCCCGCAACAAGCCCACACAGAATTCCGCCGGATAGTAGTGCTTGAACCAGGCCGAGAAGTACACCAACGAGGCAAAGGACTGGGAGTGGGATTCCGGGAAGCCGTAGGCTGCGAAGGCCACGATCTTCTGCCAGAGGCTCTCCGCCACGTCCTGCTCAATCGAATTGGTCGCCCAGCAGCCTGAGAAAAACCGGGCCTTGAGCGCCGCCATCTTCGCCGGTGACCGCTTCGATCCCATAGCGCGGCGCAGCGAGTCCGCCTCTGCCCCACTGAAACCAGCGGCGTCCACGGCGATCTGCATGAGCTGTTCCTGAAACAGTGGAATTCCCAGGGTCTTACCCAGGGAACGTTCCAGCACCGGATGGTCATAGGTGACCGGCTCCCGGCCGTCACGGCGCCGCAGATACGGGTGGACGGATCCGCCCTGAATCGGGCCCGGTCTGATCAGGGCCACTTCCACCACCAAGTCAAAGAAGCAGCGCGGTTTCAGCCGCGGCAGGGTGTTCATCTGAGCGCGGGATTCCACTTGGAAAACGCCGACGGCGTCGGCGTGGGAGAGCATGTGGTACACGGCAGCGTCGTCAAGCGAAAGCTCCCATAGGCGCACCTCGCGGCCGGTGGTTTCGCGCACAAGGTCAATCATGTGGTGCAGCGCCTCGAGCATGCCCAGACCCAGCAGGTCGAACTTGACCAGGCCGGCGGCGGCGCAGTCGTCCTTGTCCCACTGCACGACCGAGCGGCCCTCCATGCGTGCCCACTCCACGGGGACAACATCGGCGATGGGCCGGTCACAGATCACCATGCCACCGGAGTGAATACCCAGGTGGCGGGGCTGCCCTTTGAGTTGCGCAGCCAAGGACGAGACACGCTCAGGGGGCGAGGCCAGGCCTTTCGACCACGCATCCGCCGCGCCCTGCGGGTAGCCGAGCGCACGTGCGGCATCGCGCACCGCGCCCTTCGTGCGGTACGTGATCACGTTGGCCACCTGCGCCGCATTGTCCCGGCCGTAGGTGCGGTAGACGTACTGGATGACTTCTTCGCGGCGGCCAGACTCAATATCAATGTCAATATCGGGCGGGCCGTCGCGGTCCGGCGAGAGGAAGCGCTCGAACAATAGCTGCGCGCCGATCGGCTCCACGTTGGTGATGCCAAGCGCGAAGCACACCGCTGAATTCGCCGCCGAACCACGCCCCTGGCACAAGATGTTGGACTCGCGGCAGAAATCCACCAGGTCGTTGACAATGAGGAAGTAGCCGGGAAAACCAAGTTGCTCGATGACGCGCAGTTCGCGTGCAATCTGCTTAAGGGCTTGTTCTTGCAGGTCAGCAGACCGCGCGGCGTAGCGTTCACGGCCGCGTTCGGCCACGAGGTGGGTCAGCCAGCTCATCTCATCGTGTCCCTCGGGCGTGGGGCATTGCGGCAGTTCAGGCGCCACCAGGTCGAGGGTGAAGGCGCATTCTCCTGCAAGTTTCACGGCCTCCGCGATCATCGCCGTGTCGTCGGGCATCATCGCCGCGAGTTGCTCGCCCGAGCGTAACCAGGGCGCGCCCATCGGGTGCAGGTCCGCGGATGCCGCGCTGATTGCTTTTCGA
>NZ_VXKH01000103.1 GCF_008693065.1 Corynebacterium tuscaniense
GTCTTTGGAGACACCCAGAGCATTGGCAGCGGCCCCATATCCCATGCCTTGCTCGAAACACTCAACCAACTGCTCACGCTGCTGCTCACTTAGCGAACTTCGTGCTCTCAATGAAAACTACTCCCCACTAGTCGATAACTGACTTCTCAGTCCAACTAATGGGGAGCAGTTCATTGTGTAGTGCGGGTTTTCGCTTTGGTTGGGGCGCGTAGTCCAGGGCGGAGTCGGCTGTGCATGAATTTAAAAAATCGTGCACAGACGCACTAGTTTCCCAGGACGTGTTACCAACTTTCGAAAACCGTGCACAATTTCCGCCGGGATCAAGCCCAGAAGTCCGTCTAAAAAGCCAACTGGCGCTGACCACACCCCAAAACGCGCTCTGATAAGCGTAAACTCGATACACAGCAATCCCTAGAAGCACCAGAAACGAAGGAGCCACATCCATGACGGACATCCAGTTCATCGCCACCGCTGACATCGCTGATATTCATGACAAGGATGTGCAGAGCTGCGACATCCAGTTCCGCAACTATGGCGGCAAGGTGGAGTTCTGCGGTGAAATCCAGACAATCTCCTGCTTCCAGGACAACGGCTTGGTGAAAAAGACGTTGAATTCCCCGGGTGAGGGCAAGGTGCTGGTTGTGGACGGTCACGCCTCCATGCACACGGCTCTCATGGGTGACATGATCGCCGCCGCCGGCGTGAAGAACGGCTGGGCCGGCGTGATCATCAACGGCCCGATCCGTGATTCGGCTGAGGTGTCCACCATGGACTTCGGTTGCAAGGCCCTGGGCACAAACCCGCGTAAGTCCAACAAAGATGGTGTGGGGGAGCAGAATATCGTGCTGCGCCTGGGTGGCATCGAGTTCGTCCCTGGCCACTATGTTTACGCTGATTCGGACGGCGTCGTCGTGTCTGAGAACCCGGTGGAGCCGAAGTAGATAAGTGCCTGAAGGTCATGTTCTTCATCGCCTCGCACGCCAGCTGAACACGGAGTTCGGCGGCCGCGAGGTTGAGGTCACCAGCCCGCAGGGGAGGTTCGCTGAAGAAGCCAAGCTTATCGACGGCGCCGTCCTCACCACCGCCCACGCCCACGGCAAACACCTTTTCATCTCCTTTGAAACGGATGAGAAGGACACCTGGGTGGTGTATATACATCTTGGGCTGATTGGTTCACTGCGCTTTGAACCGGCGGAAGAAGAGTGGGGGCAAATACGCCTTCACATTTCAAATGGCACCATCGCGGCGAATCTGCGAGGACCCCAAGCATGTCGGTTGTTGCGGCAGGGGGAGGCGGACGCGATCTCGGATAAGGCGGGCTTCGACCCAATCGTGGAGAAAGAGCCGCCTGAGGCCTTGTTCGAGCGGGTCTCGTGCTCACGTCGCACAATTGGGTCACAGTTGATGGACCAAAAGCTCTTCGCTGGTGTGGGCAATATTTATCGTGCTGAGGTGCTATTCCGGCAGGGGATTCACCCGTCGGTGCCCGGAACGCAGTTGACCCGCAGCGAATTCAATGCGGTGTGGACGGATCTGAGCGAGCTCATGGATTACGGCGTCGACCACGGCCGAATCGATACCGTCCGCCCCGAACACACCCCGGAGGCGATGGGCCGGCCCCCGCGCAAAGATGACCACGGCGGCGAGGTGTACGTCTACCGCCGCGCCGGCGACCCTTGCTACGTGTGTGGAACGCCCATTGAGATGAAGGTGGTTGAGGGCCGCAAACTGTACTGGTGTTCGCGCTGTCAGTAGGCTAAAATTCCCTTTACCTGCGTCACCAATGGTGATAGGTTGACCTCATGAGGCTCACTATCAGGTTGGACGATGACGTGTACATGGCCGCCAAAACCACGGCCGCGCGGCAGAACTCGAGTATCGGTCATGTCATCAATGAGCTTGCCCGCGATGGCTTGAAAGTGGTGCCTGACCAGGAACCTTTCCGCCAGAAGACCTTCAACATGGGCATGAAGGTGGATTGCACAAACGTGAGTGAGGTCCTTGGTCTGCTCGATGAGCAGGAATACTCCGATGATCGTTGACGCGAACGTCCTGATCTACGCTGTCGATTCCAGTTCGTCTCATCACCGCGAAGCCTCCGACTGGTTGGAATCAGCACTAAGCGGTCCAGAGAGAGTTGGGCTCCCTTGGGTATCTCTCATCGCCTTTCAGCGTATTTGTACAAACCCGAGGCTTTTTGACCATCCGCTTTCTCCGGCAGCAGCATCAGATCTCATAGACGCATGGGCCGAACACCCCAACACATGGATCCCAACCCCGAGCCCCAATCATGCTCATATCCTGCGGATGCTCACTGTGAACAATGAAGCTGTGGGCAACCTGGTCACCGATGCCCATCTCGCTGCCCTTGCCATCGAGCATGGCACTTCAGTGTGTTCATTTGACCGTGATTTTGCCCGCTTCCACGGGGTTCAGTGGGTTAATCCCCTCGACCGCTAGAGTTAACGCGCCTAGGGTGGGGGCATGCTTCACGCCTACACAGTTGAACAGATCCGTGCGGCCGAAAAGCCACTGCTTGAGGCCCAGACTGCGCCCGATGATCTGATGAAATCCGCAGCTCATGCCGTGTTTGAGGCGGCAGGGGCGATGCTTAGGTGGCCGGATACTGTGGGGGATTTCCGGGAGTCACCGAAGTGTTTGCTGCTCGTGGGCAAGGGCGGCAATGGGGGTGATGCGTTGTATGCCGGGGCGGAGCTGGCCCTGGCGGGACACGCGGTGGATGCGTGGTTGGCGTGGGGGAGTGCGCATGAGCCGGCGTTGGAGGCGTTCATAAACGCCGGTGGCACGGTGCTGGAGAACGCACCCGAGGATTGCCGCGATTACCGCCTCGCCATCGATGGACTGACGGGAATCGGGGGCGCGGGTGGTCTGGATGAGCAGGTCGGACAGGTGCTCGACGGTCTGGCGGACTGGTACGTGCACGTGCTGGCGGTTGATGTGCCGTCCGGTGTCAACGCGGATACGGGCGAGTGCGGGGACATCCACGTCACGGCGGATGCGACGGTGACATTTGGCGGATGGCGCCGGGCGCATGGTTTGGCGCCGGAGTGTGGGATTCAGTTGTTAGCGCAGCCGTCCATCGCCGATGGCCGCTCCATCGCGGATGAGCTGGACGTGGGCGCCAGCGATACTGTGCTCTTCCGCGCCGTCCCAGGCGAGACACCCCAGCCGTGGCCGGACAGCCTTGACACACTGCCCGCCGACAATGAACCGCTCATGGAGCCAGGGTTCTACGACGACAAGTACACCGGCGGTGTCGTGGGTATTCGCGCTGGTAGCGCTACGTATCCCGGAGCTGCATTGTTGGCCACCACTGGTGCAGTGCGCGCCACACCGGCGATGGTGCGGTACGCCGGGTCGCAGGCGGGGGAGGTGGTGCGGGGGCTGCCGGAGG
>NZ_VXKH01000104.1 GCF_008693065.1 Corynebacterium tuscaniense
ACTGGGGCTAACGCGGCTGGAAATGGCGTAACCCCGCTGGCGGACAACCGCTCAGCAAACGCGCAGCCGGCGGGTGCGCCCGTGGCCCCAGCACAGAGCAAGTCGCAGGCACCCGCCGCAGGCGCAGGACAGGCACCGCAGGCCGGCCAGAAGTGCTCCCCCGGGTTGGTGCCGCGGGTGAAGGACGATAGGACGTCCCCAGCCCAGTGGAAAGACCCGGCGAGTTTGAGCTTCGGTCTCGGCAATGAGGCGAAGGCGCGTCTGCCGCAGTCGGTTGGTTCGGTGCCGGCTGGTGATGTGTGGATGATTGGTTCTGTCCAGCAGGCGGGTGTTCCGTGGTTGGGTGCTAATACGCAGCATCCGTCACTCGTGGAGAACACGACCGGTGAGGTGACGTGGACGATCACCGGATTCAACGGGCCCGGACCTATGGCCGTGTTCACCCAAGGTGGTCTGGGCCAGATTGTGGGCGAGGAGTGGTTCCGCGCAGCCGATGGCAAGGCGCAGGGCACGCACACTATTCCGGCAAACACGCACGTACATCCGTCCTGGGTGTTCGGCAAGCCAGGCACGTACAAGGTGACTATCGCGCAGTCTGCAAAGACGAAGGACGGGCAGACAGTGTCCGGCGCGGCCACGCTGACCTTTGTTGTGGGTGGGCAAGGCAATGCCAATAGCGGTCACTTCGATTTCGGTTCGCTCTTTGACGCTCAAGGAAACTGCGGCGCCGCTCCCGCGAGCGGGATGGGCGGTGATGCGATTGGAGCAGCAGGTGCCAGCGGTGGCGGCAGCCTCGCTGACACAGGCATGTCCATCATGACGGTTCCGTTTGCCATCTTGGGCCTGGGCGTTCTGGTCTTTGGTGCGGGCATGGTGCGGTTGTCCCGGAAGATCTTCGGATGAACAAGCTGATGGTTCCCCGCGTGATTGTGGCGTTGGGGTTGATTGGCGCGCTCGCCGGCTGCGCGGTGGATAGCACGGCAACGGAAGCAGACGGTGGCAAGGCGAAAGTGGTGGCAACGACGTCCATACTCGCGGACATTGTCTCCAACGTCGCCGGTGATGTCGCCCAGGTGACGGGGCTGATCCCGCCGGGGGCGGATGCGCACAGTTATGAGTTAGGGTTGCGCGCGGTGCGCGATATTGCGTACGCGGACGTGGTGTTCACTAATGGTCTTCTGTTGGAACCCCAGCGACTCATCCGCACGGTGGATACAACCACACCCGAAGGGGCACGGGTAATCCCCGTGGCGGAGCAGGCAGAACGCCATGGTTTCCAGCCGCGGCTGCTCGTCGAGGATGCCGGGCTGGACGCGCCCTGGTTGGGGCTGCGCGTGGCGGTTCCGGAGCAGGACAAAGCCGTGGTGCCAAAGACAGCAGTGGCGGATATTGCTCTCAAGGAGGTGGCCGGCCCCGGGACGGTGGCGGCGTACATCGTGGGCACGTTCGGTACTCCGGAAGTGCTGTTCAATTCCGCGGACGGATTGGATGGCAAGGATGAGACGACGCTGCCTATCGACGCCCATACCCACGTCAGCTGGGCCTTCTCCAAGCCAGGCGTGTACACCATCAGGGTGGGGGCCACGGCGCGTCCGGACATTAATGCTGAACCGACCCCGCTGAAAGACCAGACGTTCACCATTGCCGTTGGTGTGAACCCACATGAGGTGTTGCCCGGGGCAGACGTGCTCAACGGTGGACACGTGGATATCACCGCTGAGTTTGGGGCGGACTACCATGGCGCGGTTGGGTTGGTGGGGGATGGGCCAGATGGGGCGTCGATAAGCCATGCGTATGACCGCGCGGTGATCGCTGTGCCGAGTGCGACGCTGCAAGAAGTGCCCGCGGGGCGTGAATACCGGTTCTTGGGCAACCCCGGCGAGGAAACGTACCTGCTGCCACAGGCCGTGCTGGGCAAGCACGTCCACGGTGAATTTGACCCGCACTTCTGGCACGACGTGGAGGCCGTGAAGGCGGTGGTGAAGGTTGTGCGCGATGAGCTGAGCGCGGCGGACCCGAGCCACAGCGCGCAGTACAACACGAATGCGGAGAGCTATCTAGCAGAACTCGATGGCCTTAACGACGAAGTGAAAGGCACCCTGGCGCAGATTCCGCAGGATCGCCGCAATCTGGTGACCACCCATGACGGATACGGCTACCTCGCGGATGCTTACGGGCTCAATCTGGCCGGCTACATCACTCCGAATCCGTCGGTGGAGCCGAGCCCCCGCGACATCATCGCGCTCACACGAACCCTGGAAAACCTCGGGGTTCCAGCGGTGTTCTTGGAACCGGGGGCGGAAAGTGCCCCGAGCGAACTCGAGGAAATTGCCGGGCGCCTCGGTGTGGCCGTGTGCACGATCCGCGGCGATGCGCTGGACCCGCCTGGGACCGGAAACGCGCATTCCTACATCGAGTTCATGCGGGCGAATGCTCATTCACTTACCTCCTGCCTATCCGCTTCGGGGTCCGGCTTGCGGACCCCGAAGCCTGAAAAGAAAGAAGAACCATGACAATTCGTGCCACCATCGCCACTCACCTCACTGCGGCTGCGCTCAGCGGGGTGATGCTTGCGGGCGCTCCCACGGCTTTTGCCCAAGGCACTGCCCAGGACCCGGCGCTCCAGCAAGTTGTGGATGACAGTGAACAGGTTGCCCCGTTGGGGGAGAAGGCTGTGATTTCCGCTGGCCATGCAGACCTTGGGCCACTGTACGTGGATGGGCAGATGCAGCTGATGGTGCGGGATGATTCCATCGCACCACCGGTATGGCGGCACCTCGAAGACGTTGTCTTTGATGTGTCGGACGCAGCCCAGCAGACGCTTCCGGAAGGCAATGAATTTGATTTCACCGGGGCCAAAGGCGGGGACACCGTGTGGGTGGTCCCGCAGAATGAGGTCCAGGGGGTGCCGTGGCTGGGCTGGAATACGCAGTCGCCGAAGGTGGTGGATACCACGGATCATGGTGTGAACCTGGAATTCGGTGGGCATGAGGGTGAAGGAGATTTCTCCCTGTTCCTGCAGTCCGGCGGGTTCTCCCAGCCGCAGCAGCTGTGGAACTCGCGCCTGGCTGGCAATCAGCCGATGTGGGTGGAACTGAACACGCACACGCATGCCAACTGGGTGTTTACCAAACCGGGCGTGCACCTCATTGGGGCTCGCGTTGTGGTCAAGGACAAGGATGGGGTGGAGCACACCAACGAGCAGGTGCTGCGCTTTGCCGTTGGTGATGGCACAGACCCACAGCAGGCAGCTCAGGCCACGTTCAAGGGGCCGTGGAGGAGTGCAGATGGGGATGTGGGGGAGCAGACAGACGCGGAGAAGCGCAATAGCTCGGTGCTGTGGGTGCTTGGCGGGCTTGCGCTGGTGGTGGCCGTCGTGGGACTCGCGGGCGCGGCGTTGATGCGGCGCGCGC
>NZ_VXKH01000105.1 GCF_008693065.1 Corynebacterium tuscaniense
CGCGTCCTTCACCGTCAGCGCTGCGTCCGCAGTGCGTGCCGACGTGGCAACCTCAGAGGATGCCGTGCTGGCGGTGGTGCTGCCGGAGTCGGAGCAGGCGGCCAGGCCGATCGTGGTGGCGAGTGCAACCACGGTTGCGCCGATCTTTAGTGAAAGCTTCAAAACTTCCCCTTTAGTTAAGTAAGCCTAAGCTTAGTTACAGGAACGATGGGAAGACTAAGGTAAGGCTAGGCAAATGTCAACGGTCTGAGTCGTGCATCATGCCACTTACCCCATAACCATCCCCATGTACCCCATATTTTCGCGGTTCGGCTGCCTACCCAACGCGGGGGCGACATGCGTGGCGAAGCTGTCCAAGATCTTCCCGTTGACGTCCACGCCCATCCCGGTGGGGACGGTGTTAACGAGAATGTAACCGTGCAACGAGATACCGCCGAGTTCAAATTTAACGTCTAGGGTCGCGGCAAGACGGTAGGTCGCTTTTTCGATTCGACGCTTTGGGGCACAACCGAGGTTCCCGGTGGTCTTCTTAGGTTGAGTGCTTCGGATTTTCTACCCCTAAAGCTCGTTTGGGCGTGATGTCCGCTGGTGTACGTGCTAGCCCTGCTCGGGGTAGCGCACGAGGAGATCGTTGCCGATGACTGCGCCGTCGTTGAGCGTTGCCTCGCTCACCTTCGCACCGGCTGCACCCAGGCCCATAATGTGGCCAACCTCGTCACCGTGGGCGATGAGGTGGTCGGCGATGATACGCCGGTGGCAGCGCCACCACACCGCCTCGGCGCACATGATTGCGGTGGGGGTTTCGGCAGCGTTCGCCCGTAGCTGCGAGATCGCGTCGGAGAACTCCTCGCCCAGCGCATGGTCGGCGTAATTGTGGAAGCTGCGGTTACGCCAGTTGCCGTTAACCTCAAACGGTACCGAGTGGGACACGTTGCGCCGTCCGGTTAGACCCTCGCTTCTGCTGTAAGTGATGCCACATGTGGGAAGGTGTTCGGCAAGATGGTCGTCGTTGAACCACGGGTACTTCCTAGACCCGGGCAGCTTGCGCACATCCACGATGGATGCCACACCGGCAGCCTTGATCATTTCAGCGAAGTCCTCGAACTCGAGGTTGGAGTGACCCACGGTGAAAATGCGCATGCCGCCAATGCTACGCGCCAAGCGGTTACACCCACATCGGCGTCCAGGTATCGTGCACTGGCAGGTGGTCGGACTGGTAGGCGGGGTAGCAGGCAGGATGTTTGATGCATTCGCACCTGCCTTTAGTGGCATAGATCCGACTTACCGCTGAATGTCGAGCCGGGACCGATTGGTTGAATCTCAACGGGTCACCAGGGCGCCGACGAAACCCTGACCTGCCTGTTTGCGAGTCAAAATCCATGAACTCTTTGTTAAAGGAGCCATCCCCGTGCGCGTTATTGCACCTGTGGTGCAGCCGATCCAGGAGCAGGCCCCTTGCACCGCGAACATGGCAATGCGCTGGGCTACCGACGCAAGCCGGCTGGTGCGCCCCATCCGCAGCGGCACGGAGCTGACTGCGTCGACCTGCAGCGGGAAGTCAGTCGTGCTCTCCTTGCCTAGGCGCACTAGGTCGAAGCAGTCCACCTCGATGCCGATGTTGGTGTCGAAAGCATCGCGGCGTCGCCATCCGCGAGGTCGTCCAACGTCAGCGCAAGCACCACGGACACTGCGACGTCGTTCGACTTCTGACAGTGATCCTCGTACTGCTCGAGAATGGCGAAGAACTGGTCAAAGCGCCGTTGCGCCGGCGTGCGGGGATCCACCTCGCCTTGCAGCTCCTACAAGCGCTCCATGTCGTGCCGGACATCCTCGAATGCGAGGCTGGAGGGGTCTTTGAACAGTGCGCTAAGCGTGCGCAGCGCCGTGGAAATCTCGTTGACGCACCGGGCGATTTCGCTGGTCATGGCCCCTCCTTCCTGTCAAGAGTGCGATTGTATGAAAGTGATGAACTCAATCTAACAACGCGTCCGACACAGCCATTCGAAAGGAGGGTTAATTTAGCACTTCAATGCCCATTTCGGCGTTGTTGTTGAGCATGAGCTGGCTGCCGATGGGCAGGCTCGCGTCGGACCTGTACGAGAACTGGTTAGGCGGAACCCGCAGCCGCACCCGCTTTCCTACGTACTCGTCCCAGCCATTGGTGTTGTCCGAGGTTCCGAAATCCCGGTGCTCCACGGATCCGAGGCGAGCGAAGGGGCTTTCTTGGGCGACCTGGCTTCCCGCCTTATTTGCCGTGATGTTGACGGGGGAGTCGAAGACCAGCACGTAGTACACGTTGTCCGGGTCTTCGTCGTTCGGAGCGGGGCGGCCCTTCCTTGCCTGCTCCGTCGACCACGCTTCCACGTTGCCGGTGACGAGCAGGTCACCGTTCGAGTCGACGACTACCGGCGCGTCTTCCGCAGTATCCGCCGGTGCTTCAGCCTCCCCGCCAGGCTCTGCAACCTCCGCAGACTCCACAACCGCGCCCGAATCCGGGTCCACCCACTGCGTGGACGTGACCACCACGGGCTCGGGCACGCCACCTCCGGCGCAACCCGTAACCACCCCGACAGAACTAGCTACAATAAGCGCGCACGCACGAGGAAAACGCATGCTCCCATTCTAAACGGAGCGCGCAGGAATTCTCGGCTACTTCCCAAGCTCCTTGCGTCGCTCGGTGGCAAGTTTCAACCGCTCGGCGCGATCAGAACGTTCCTTCTCTAACAGGTCCTCGAGAATCTCGTCCTCCTCGTCGGAGATGTCGAAGACGATGTACCAAGCGACCGCGAGAATGCCCACCACCGGCCACACCACCCAGGCGTAGACCAGGTCGAACCCAAGTTGCAGCACAAAAAATACCGCCAAACCGCCGATGAGGGTGGTGTAGATCGCGGTGTCCAGCTTCCGCTTCGCTGCGAGTTTCTCATCCAGCTCGAGCTCAGACGGCATCCGCTTCTCCAGTGGGGCCGGTGCGGCCGGGAGGTCGTCGAAAAGCATGGAAAGCTCCCCGCGCGTGCGTGCGACTGCGGCCTGACCTGTGCGTTCTTCGAACTCCCCGACATCCAGGTAACCGTCTGCGAACAGTGTGCCCAGCCGGTCCAGCGCTTCCGAACGCTCGGCGTCGCCCACGCGGACTTCGTCCATGAATGCTCCCAACTTGCACTTACCCCTGCGGCAAGCTGTTCAATCGTAACCATGGTAGATGGTATCGAATACACGATCGGCGAAGCAGCGGAGGCCCTCGGCGTTTCCACCAAGGCGCTGCGCCACTGGGAGGCGCTCGGCCTCATCACACCCGCGCGCACGTGGGCCGAACATCGACGCAACGTTCTTGTTGGCGCCCCTGACGATCACACCCGCGCGCACGTGGGCCGAACAC
>NZ_VXKH01000106.1 GCF_008693065.1 Corynebacterium tuscaniense
CCTGGTCGACGAACGCAGTCACACGCTGCTCACCGGCGCAAACGGTGCCGTGGTCGTGGGCGAGGACCGGCTGCTCGACGTGTCCATCGTCAATGACGCTGCCGCGGAACCGGGTGCGACGATGCCGGGTGACGCTGAATCGGACTTCTCTCAGGCGGGGGACGTGGATTCCGGGGATGGCGCCGGGGCGGTCCCCGCGTTCCCGGTGCGAGGTGGGACGGCCGGCGAAGCCCTCATCCAGTTTTCGTCCGGCTCCACGGGATCGCCAAAGGGCGTCATCGTAACCAACGAGTCCGTGCTGAACGGTCTGCGCGCGACGATCCCACGCCACGCGCACCGGTACGAGAACAAGATGCTCACGTGGCTGCCTTTGACCCACAACCTTTCGCTGATCGGCTTCCACGTCTACGCCCTTTTTCGTGGGTACGACCAGGTGTTGCTGCCGGTTTCAGAGGTGGTCGCCGATCCCCCGAGGTGGTTCGAGGCCGTGACCAGGCACCGGCCGACGGTGACAGTGTGCCCGAACTTCGCGTTCAAGCATTTCCTGCGCCATCTCGAGCGCCGGCCCCTCGGGGATGACCACGGTTACGACTTCTCCAACGTCCAGAAGCTGATGAGCGGTTCTGAACCCATCGACGCTCCATTGGCCCGGAAGTTCCTCGCGGCGATGTCCGCCATGGGCCTCCGGGAGGATGCCCTGACCTCCGCCTACGGAATGTCCGAAGCTTGCCTGCTGGTCACGACCCGGGACATTTACTCGGGTCTGTCCACGGTGCGACTTGATCGGACGGGCATCGCCACGGGGCAGCGTTTCGAGGACATCGAGAGCGAGTCCGGAGCTGAGTTCGTCGCCTTGGGCAAGGCCGTCCCGGGGATCTCGTTGACCATCCGCGATGACGGGGGCAGGGTCCTCGGCGACGGCACCGTCGGTGAAATCCACATCGCCGGCGCTCCGATGACCCGCGCCGCGATCACAGCAGAGGGGATCGTGGAGCACGAGCTCACCGATGACGGGGCGTTCGCAACGGGAGACATGGGCATTCTCCGCGACGGCGAGTTGTTCGTCCTCGGCCGGAAGAAGGACATCATCTTCGTCAACGGCCGGAATTACTATTCGGCTGATTTGGAAGCCGTGCTGGAGAATGCGCTTGACCGCGATGTTGTCGTTCTCGGCCGGAGCAACCCAGCCACGGGCGAAGAGGAGATCGCCGTGTTCTTGGCCAGGCGGACCCCGACCGATCGTAAGGCCGACGATGCGACCGGTGCCGGGCAATCGGACGGGGATGAACCTCCGATCGATGAACAGGCGGTGACCCGGTCCGCGACGACCGAGCTGATGCGCGTCGCCGGGGTGCCCGTCTCCCGGGTTCTGTGGGTCGACGAGCTGCCCGTCGCGTCGAACGGCAAGAAGCTCCGCCGCAAGCTCGAGGCTCTGCTCTGAGGCGATGACGATGACCAATGAAACGATCGCGCCGGCCGTCGCATCTACCGCCGTGGGAGGAGCCCGCACCGGGGCCCGAGTCGCCCCCGAAAGGCTGTCGGAGTCCATCGCCGACGCCATCGGCGTGCACCTGGATTCGGCGGACGTGAAACTCCGCGACCACATCCCGAACTCCCTGACTTTCCTCCAGATGCTGCTGGCGCTGGAGGACGAGTACGGGGTCACCATCGATTACGCGGCGATGGACCCCGGGGTCACGGTCGCTGATTTGGCGGCCGTCATCGACGCCGCCCGGGGTGGCGCTGATGCCGGATCTGCCGCAGGCGCCGCTGCCGGAGCCGACCCCGCTGTAGCGACGGGTGAGTCGGATGACGGCTGTGCCGGCAAAAATGGGGCCGGTCCCGCGGATGCAGTCCCGCTCAATCCAATCCAGACCGCCTACCTGCTCGGCGCGGACGAGGACATCGAGCTTGGCGGCCAAGCGACGTACATCTACGCGGAATCCCGGCACGACTATTCGTTGCCGCAGGTGGAGGAGGCCGTGCGGACGGTCTTCGGGCGTCACGACGTGCTGTTCCATCGGCTCGACGTCGATGCCGGGGTCTTGAGCCCGACCGGCGCGTGCCTCGCCACCGTCGAGGTAGTCGGATCCGGCGACGATGTCGACGCGGCGGTGGGGGAGATCCGTCGGGACATGCGAACCGCGGCGCGATCGTCGAACGAGGACGGTCCCATGGTCGCCGCGAGGCTGCTCGCAGATGCGGGTGGGTGCAGGATGTTCATCTACTTCAACATGATCGTCATGGATGCGGGTTCGGTGTACCTGTTCTTCGACGAGCTCGAATCCCTGCTGGCCGGGGAGCCGCCGGCTCCGGCTTCCAGATATGGGGATGCCCTGGCGGCAATCTCTGCGCGCCGGCGCGACGGGAAACGAGCCGAGGACCTCGCCTATTGGGAGAAGAAGGTCGCAGATCTGCCGCGGCGCCCGGAGTTCCCGACGGCCGTGAGGGGTGACGACGATTGGTCGACCCGGCGCTTGGACACGGTGCTCGACGCGGAGATCACCGCCAAGCTCGGCGAACGGGCCCGCCGCATTGGAGTTACCCTGTCATCGCTGGTAATGGCCGTCAACGCCGCCGTCGTCTGCAGGTGGCTGCCCGAATCGGCGTTGACGGTCAACGTGACTGTCAGCGAACGCAGCGGCCTCGCCGCGGGCACGAGGGTGATGGGAGATTTCACTTCATCGATGCTCGTCGGCGTCGACGCCGGGAGAGCCGCGACCATCGACGGGTTGGCGGAGACGATCGACCTGGACATCCGCGAAGGGCTGTCCCACCGCGGCGTTTCCGGTGTGGAGGTGCTACAGCGATTCCTCCGGGACGCGGCCAATCAGACCCAGGCCACTGCTCCGGTGGTGTTCACCAGCTACCTCGGCGGCGAGCGGGGCAGCGGGCGCAGCCCGGTCATCGAACGCATCTACACGCAAACCGCGCAGGTGTGCCTCGACATCCAAGTGATGCCGGCATCGGGCGGGATGACGTTGTCGTGGGACGTGGTCGACGATTACTTCCCTGCGGTAGATGCGATGTTCGGGGCCGTTGCGGAGGCCCTGGACGTGGTGGCGGAGGGGGGAGAGGCTCTGCCCATCCGTCATGCGGAGACGGAGGGGGCCGTCGCCCGCTACAACGACGCTGCGGGCCCGATCCACGATGACACCCTGGTTTCGCTTGTCGAAGCCGCATACGCGGCGACTCCGGACGCGCCGGCCGTGCGCCTCGCCGCCCGGGGCATCTCGTACACCTACGCAGAGGTCTGGGCCCGGGCCGGACGCATCGCCCGCCATCTCTCAGATTCCGGCGTCGGGGCGGGGGACGCGGTGATCGTGCGCTACACCAAGCATCCCGACG
>NZ_VXKH01000107.1 GCF_008693065.1 Corynebacterium tuscaniense
GTGGCCTGTTCGCGCTGGCCACGGTGCTGCTTGTGGGGCGGTCGAAGCTCGCCGTGTGTGCCTCCGCGCTAGCCTGCCTGCCGTGGGTGGGGGCGACGGTCTTGCAGGTTGTTAGCGGCTCTGCATCTGCGGCTTCTGCTGCTGCTTTCGCCCCGCGCGCAGAGGAATACGCCGGCACACTCGGCGCATTCCTCGGCTTGGGCGGGATCTGGAACGCCGAGGCGGTGCCGGCATCCCGCTCGACCGGATTCGCTCTTGCTGGGATCATGTTGTTTCTGGTGCTGGCCACCGCACTGCGCCGAGTACCCCGCCCCGTTCTCATCCTGGCTGGCCTCGGCTTCGCGGTGCCGCTGTTGTCCTGGCTACTGCCAGACGTTCAGGCCTGGATTGTCAGCCATGTACCGGGTGGGGGGCTCGTCAGGGATGCACAGAAATTCCTGGCCTTAGCGGTGCCGGCGTATGTTCTCGCGGCGGCTCGCTTGTCCCGCAGCGACCTCGCTGGCGCTGCACTTGGCTTGGCGCTCCTCCAAGTCCCTGACGCACCCCGAGCCCTGGCGATGCTCGCACCTGTGGAGGTCACCGTGCCCGCGATAGCGCACGAAGGTCGTGATGTTTTCTTCCCCAACCGGCCCACCCTGCTCACCCGCACCGACGGCGTGCCCGTGGTCGATCCAGCGACCAAGGCCATGAACGTGGTGGAATCCGGCGCGCTCACCGTGGATGGCATCCAGGTGGACAACCCGTCGGCACGCTGGCAGGTGGCAGATGTGCTGTTCAATAACGGCACGCTGTCCCCTGAAGCCCCGGAAGAAGCCCAGTGGTACTTCTCCGACCCCCAGGTTGGCTTGGTTGCACGGCCTGATGGGCGCGGCGGCTACACCGTCGAGGACACAGACATCCCGGCGCGTGCACTGCCCCGCAGCGGGTTGGCACTGCTCAGCCTGTGGTTCGCGCTGCCGCTCCTAGCGTTGCTGACGTTGCTGCCGTTGCTGGCTTTCAGCCAGCAACGAGGCCCTCGATCAGCTCCGCGAACTTCCGGCCAGTTTCCCGCCACGAAAAGCGGGCTGACCAGGCGCGAGCACGATCACCTAGATCCTCCAAAGCCTCCGGCTCACTAATAAGCTCCCGCACCACCTGCTTGAACTGGGCGTCTGAATCAACCAGTACACCCGTCTCTCCATCAATGATGGACTCGCGCAGACCACCGGCTGACCGATACCCCACAGTCGGCACACCATGTTGGGCGGCTTCCACCACCGCAATCCCCCAGCCCTCCTTGGCAGACGGCATGAGGTGCAGGCAGGCGCGAGCCAAAAGCGCGTGTTTCAGGTCATCGCCAACGTGGCCATGGAACACCACCCGGTCCCCCAGATCAGCAGCGTACGCACGCAGCTGGTCCTCCCACCAGCCAGAACCGATGATGTCCAGCACCACCCCCGGCAGGTCCCGTACCGCGTCGATGGCCTGCTCAATGCGTTTGTGCGGGACGAGGCGGGAGAGTGTGGCTATGTGGGTCCGGCCACTCGGCAGCAACATTGGCAAGCGCATGGGCACCGGATCGACCCCGTTTTCAATGATGCTGATGTCACGGGCCCGCACACCGAGCGCCACCAGATCAGCCTTTGATGCCTGCGACACCGTCACATACGGGGCACCCCGGTACACGCGCGGCGCCACACGCGATTCCAGGAACCAGCCGAACCGCCCAATGATCGGCCCCGCCACCGGCCATTGCTCCTTATGGCAATGGTGTGTGAGCAGCACCACCGGCGCGCGCGTAAACAGCCGTGCAAAGAACGGAATCCCGTTTTGCGTATCCACCACCACATCGGGCCGATGCCGCCACACGGCAAACAGTGCGCGCAGGTAGACGGTGTATTTGCCGCCGGCGCGCTCAAATCGGATGCCATCACGCACGGCACGACGCGGGACGTCCGTGTGCGCTGCACTGCGATAAATCACCTCATGCCCCCGCGCGGCCAGGTGCGCGCCCACTCGCTCCAGGTAGCGCTCACTGCCGCCGCCCTGCGGGTGGGTAGTGTCGCGCCAGCAGAGGAGGAGAATCTTCATCGTGCTCCCAATCCGATTCGTTCAAAGTCTGTCGATGGTAACACCGCGTATACTTCACCCAATGCCCCTGCCACGGACCCGCCGTTTTGCTACCCTGCGGCGTTCCCTGCGTTTGCTCGCCTCTTTCCGCCACGAGCAAACCGCCCCCGAAAAGTTCTACCGCAGCCTCGCGCACGATACGCGCATGCTTATCGACGCCGTCCTGGCCGACACCACCCCCCATCCCCTCCCCGGTTCCACCGTCTTGGACGTTGGCGGCGGCCCCGGCTACTTCGCCGACGCGTTCTCCGACACGTGGTACCTCGGCCTGGAACCCAGCGTGTCCGAAATGTCCGCCGCTGGCCTGACCGGCTACGGCGCCGTGCGTGGCGACGGCACCGCGCTGCCCTTCCGCGACTCTTCTTTCGACGTGGTGTATTCCTCCAACGTCGCCGAACACATCCCGAACTGGCAGGCCATGGCGGAAGAAATGCTCCGCGTAACCAAACCGGGTGGCCTGACCGTTCTCAGCTACACAGTCTGGCTCGGCCCTTTCGGCGGCCACGAAACCGGCTTCTGGCAGCACTACCTGGGAGGGGACTTCGCCCGCCGCCACTACGAAAAGAAACACGGCCATCCGCCTAAGAACGTGTGGGGTACTTCCCTCTTCGCCGTCTCCGCCCGCGATGGTCTCGCCTGGGCCCGCAGCCTTGAGACCTCCGGCCGCGCCCAACTCGTCGCCGCCTTCCCCCGCTACCACCCGCGCTGGGCGTGGTGGGT
>NZ_VXKH01000108.1 GCF_008693065.1 Corynebacterium tuscaniense
GGTGTTGGTGTGGTTTGTTTTGGTTGGGTTTTGGGCTTTTCACGGCTCGGTAATCTTTTACTGATTTTTTGTGGAGAGTTTGATCCTGGCTCAGGATGAACGCTGGCGGCGTGCTTAACACATGCAAGTCGAACGGAAAGGCCCAAGCTTGCTTGGGTGCTCGAGTGGCGAACGGGTGAGTAACACGTGGGTGATCTGCCCTGCACTTCGGGATAAGCCTGGGAAACTGGGTCTAATACCGGATAGGACCATCGTGTTGTGGCGGTGGTGGAAAGTTTTTTCGGTGTGGGATGAGCTCGCGGCCTATCAGCTTGTTGGTGGGGTAATGGCCTACCAAGGCGTCGACGGGTAGCCGGCCTGAGAGGGTGTACGGCCACATTGGGACTGAGATACGGCCCAGACTCCTACGGGAGGCAGCAGTGGGGAATATTGCACAATGGGCGCAAGCCTGATGCAGCGACGCCGCGTGGGGGATGACGGCCTTCGGGTTGTAAACTCCTTTCGCCAGGGACGAAGCGTTATGTGACGGTACCTGGATAAGAAGCACCGGCTAACTACGTGCCAGCAGCCGCGGTAATACGTAGGGTGCGAGCGTTGTCCGGAATTACTGGGCGTAAAGAGCTCGTAGGTGGTTTGTCGCGTCGTTTGTGTAATACCGCAGCTTAACTGTGGGGTTGCAGGCGATACGGGCATAACTTGAGTGCTGTAGGGGAGACTGGAATTCCTGGTGTAGCGGTGGAATGCGCAGATATCAGGAGGAACACCGATGGCGAAGGCAGGTCTCTGGGCAGTAACTGACGCTGAGGAGCGAAAGCATGGGTAGCGAACAGGATTAGATACCCTGGTAGTCCATGCCGTAAACGGTGGGCGCTAGGTGTGAGTCCCTTCCACGGGGTTCGTGCCGTAGCTAACGCATTAAGCGCCCCGCCTGGGGAGTACGGCCGCAAGGCTAAAACTCAAAGGAATTGACGGGGGCCCGCACAAGCGGCGGAGCATGTGGATTAATTCGATGCAACGCGAAGAACCTTACCTGGGCTTGACATACACCGGATCGCTGCAGAGATGTAGTTTCCCTTGTGGCTGGTGTACAGGTGGTGCATGGTTGTCGTCAGCTCGTGTCGTGAGATGTTGGGTTAAGTCCCGCAACGAGCGCAACCCTTGTCTTATGTTGCCAGCATTTGGTTGGGGACTCATGAGAGACTGCCGGGGTTAACTCGGAGGAAGGTGGGGATGACGTCAAATCATCATGCCCCTTATGTCCAGGGCTTCACACATGCTACAATGGTCGGTACAACGCGCAGCTACTCTGTGAGGGGATGCGAATCGCTGAAAGCCGGCCTTAGTTCGGATTGGGGTCTGCAACTCGACCCCATGAAGTCGGAGTCGCTAGTAATCGCAGATCAGCAACGCTGCGGTGAATACGTTCCCGGGCCTTGTACACACCGCCCGTCACGTCATGAAAGTTGGTAACACCCGAAGCCAGTGGCCTAAACGTGTTAGGGAGCTGTCGAAGGTGGGATCGGCGATTGGGACGAAGTCGTAACAAGGTAGCCGTACCGGAAGGTGCGGCTGGATCACCTCCTTTCTAAGGAGCTTTTATTGTGTGCCCACAGTTGTGGGTGTTAGTGGTTGAGTACCCGAAGGTGGTGCTGCCACTGTTTGTGAAATATCCAGGTGGATGCACACCTGGCTGGTGGGATGCCAGTCGAGTGGGCAGGTGATACAAACCGTAAAAATTTCCAAGCATTGTTTTGTGGTCGTTGGTGCACTGTTGGGTGTCTGGGGCAGCACATGGTGCCCGCATGCATGATTGGTTTTGTGTGTGTGGGTGGTTGTTCCTGTTTGTGACTCACTGTTTGCTGATCACTGTTTGTGTGGTGGTTGGTGGTGGTGGGTGTGGTGTGTGAGAACTGTATAGTGGACGCGAGCATCTTTCTTCTTTGAAGAGTTTTTTGTGTGAGTATGTGTTGTGTATCCGAAACGCATGTCCTGCTTTGTGGTGGGGTGTGTGTTGTTGTGTTTGTTACTTAAGGGCGCATGGTGGATGCCTTGGCATGCTGAGCCGATGAAGGACGTGTGAGACTGCGTTATGCCTCGGGGAGTTGTCAACAAAGCGTTGATCCGAGGGTGTCCGAATGGGGAAACCTGGCCACAGTTGTGTGTGGTCGCCTGCTGGTGAATTCATAGCCGGTTGGGAGGTGACGTCGGGAAGTGAAACATCTCAGTACCGACAGGAGAGGAAAATAAGAATGATTCTGCTAGTAGCGGCGAGCGAACGTGGAGGAGGCTAAACCGTGTGCGTGTGATACCTGGCAGGGGTTGCGTGTGCGGTGTTGTGGGGTGCGGTTGTGGTGTTCTGCCAGGCACCGGTGCGCATTGTTGTGTTAGCGGAAGTGGCCTGGGATGGTCTACCGGAGTGGGTGAGAGTCCCGTACGTGAAGACATGGTGGTGTGTGCTTGATTGTGTCCCCGAGTAGCAGCGGGCTCGTGGAATCTGCTGTGAATCTGCCGGGACCACCCGGTAAGCCTAAATACTCAGTGTGACCGATAGTGAATTAAGTACCGTGAGGGAATGGTGAAAAGTACCCCGGGAGGGGAGTGAAATAGTTCCTGAAACTGTGTGCCTACAATCCGTCAGAGCACCTCTTGTGTGTGATGGCGTGCCTTTTGAAGAATGAGCCTGCGAGTCAGCGGCATGTCGCGAGGTTAACCCGT
>NZ_VXKH01000109.1 GCF_008693065.1 Corynebacterium tuscaniense
CTTCAGTTTCAGCTGAGGGCGATAACAACCCCATAGCCGCAGGAAGTTCCCCCAACGCCTGAACCAACATAGAAGCAGTGGACAACCAGTTCTGTGAAATGTCGAACATTGATGCGGTATCTGTTGCCGCTAATTGTGAGACCAGTACCTCTAGATTTCCTGGCCGGCCTGCAACAGGGACAATAATATGAAAGGGATTCGACTGTGGCCGCTCCAGTGGCGATAACGCCACTGGACTCGAGACATCCGCTGCAGCAGAACGGAAAGAGTCCCCAATGCCTGCATCGACTGCAATAAACCCATCAACCTGCTGGTGTAACAGCTCGGCAGCGCTGGCAAAAAATTGAGCTAACCCCCGGGTTGCTTCAGGCTCACTCACTGAACTAATCGCCTGATGCATCTGACCCGCCTGATCCAAACCAGACACAGCAGAGTAAATACTTAGCGGCCTATAATCTCCCCTTATTCCAAGACCGCCAATGCTTTGAGACACAGCTTCCAGCGCATCTGCCCCCCGTGACACTGCCTGAGTATCTAGGTACATTCCCATTTTTATCCCCCGAACTCTTCCTTTAGTTTTGGTATAAATCTTCGACTATGCGAACTGCAGCCTGGCACAATTCATCAAGCTCAACGGGTTTATTCCCTTCTCCAACAATGACCGAGAACTGTCCACGCACGGTATCGACAGCAGCAACACAACCCGGGCCCATGTGTCCCGCACTTTGGTAGGTAAAGAGGCCCGGTACCACGTCAGAAGCAGCAGGATCAATCACATTCCCAGGCTCACTTTCCTGATGAGCACGTGTAGCGTTCGTAGTGCCTATCGAGTACCAGCGGTGGATATTTCCCCCAGTAAGACCACAACTGTTAATCCCACGTGACAGACGACTTGAGTTAGCCACCGTCTTGAACCCCACCGCAGAAAGCTCTTCCTTGGAGATCTCCTCACACGGATTGAACATGGTGTTCTTGATGGCCTCGTAGTCGAAGTCGCCTAAAACTAAGTCCCCACTGGCGAAGTGAAAAGCGGGTACATCTGGCTGCGTTGGCTCCGGTCCAGCGTCAGGCACCGATGACGCGCGTGACTCGTCTGTTGGGCTTGTCTCGTGCCGTTGGCCAGCTTGCCCGAATACGCCCGTCGCCGTGCAACTTGAAAGTACGCACACAGTGGCTACAGCCGTGATGACAGTTGTTATCCGCTTGCGCATACTGCGATACCCCCGATTGTTATGTTCCCCAGGTCAGTCCGAATTTTATCGGATGAAAACAACAATGCCACGTTTCAAAGGTGAAGGAAACCTTTTTGTGTCCACTAAAGTGGACACCCGTGAACCCGCTGCCTAAATGGAATCGCTCAGTCTAAAAACACTGTCACTAATATCATCTGAAGCGAAACTAAGCTCAGGACGCTTTACACCTTGTTGAACAGCATTAACACCCAAATACATGTCCATTTCCTCCGATTGTAAATCTAGAGTTGGTAAAAGATTTCCATAATTTGAACCGCGGATTCGCATAGCGGATCCAAGCTATCTGGCTGTGTGTCTTGATCCACCACTACTGAGAATTGTCCTCGAATGGTGTCTACGGCAGCTACGCAGCCGAAGATTGCTGGATTTTCTCCCCGATATGTCAAAAGGCCTGGGATTATGTCAGAAGCAGAGCTGCTAATGAGATCCTCTGGGACACTTTCCACTTGAGCCCGTGTGACTGGAGTCGTGCCGATCGCGTACCCCTTGCGAAGATCACTCCCAATGAGGCCACAGCCGACATTCCCTCCCTCACGCCAACTCTGCGTGCCCACCTTTTCTAGCCCCACAGCCGCGAATTCTTCTTCGGAGATCTCCTCACACGGATCGAACATCTCGTTCTTGATGGCTTCGTAGTCAAAGTCGCCTAAAACTAAGTCCCCACTGGCGAAGTGAAAAGCGGGCACATCTGGCTGCGTTTGCTCCGGTCCAGCGTCAGGCGCCGATAGCGTGGGTGACTCCTCTGTTGGACTTGTCTCCTCCAATGGACCGATTCGCCCGAATAGTCCCGTCGCCACACAGCCAGACAGCAAACATGCTGTGGTTATGGTGGTGAGAACAGCTGTTATTTGCTTGTACACGCTGCGATACCCCCGATTGTTGTGTTCCCCGCGTTAGTCCGAATCTCATCGGACACAAACAACAATGCCACGTTTCAAAAGCGCAGGGAACCTTTTTGTTTCCACTAAAGTCGACACTCGCACCGATCTCGCTACTGCCCAGAAGAAGGTGCATGGACTAGGAATCTCGAGACGAGGAGCATCACGGTCCGAGCATGTTGGCGGAGAGTGGACCTGATGGAGATTGATCTCCGACCATTGCAGGCGACGGCGCGTTTGGCGGGGGAGTGACCCGTGGTTGACCATTTGCAACGGTTGGAAAGTGGTGTTCGGCGCGCTGGATAGCAGCATGCAGAAAGTGCTCGAGCCGAATAATAGATGCTGTGTTTGTCAGAACCGCTGGTTGTTCAAGTGGTCAGCTTGGCTCCGTCGGCGTTTTTGACCTTGAGGTCGCGTTCATGGTGGGTTTGACGTCTGGGTTCTCGGGGGCCTGACCCCCGGAAAGTAGACACGTCGGGGGTTAGCTATGCTGCTTGGGTCAGTGTAGCTGAATTAAGTGCTTCGAAGGTATCGGGGGCTAGAAGGTTGCACCAGGAGTGTCGTCTGCGCGTG
>NZ_VXKH01000110.1 GCF_008693065.1 Corynebacterium tuscaniense
CTCGGCGCCTTGCGCCCGCGCCCTGCCCTTCCTCCGCGCCCTGCGCCCCGCCTTCGCCGGACTTCCCTGGGTTCCCCCTTCCACCCCCTCCGCCACCGTTTCGGGGGAAGTTAGTCCCGTCTGAAATCGGTCCCTAAAATCCCAGGTCAAATGTTGTTCATGTGAATGGTGGGATTCATTGCGTGGACGGGACTAACCTGCCCACGGTTGGTGCCACGGGTGGGCCGACGGTAGACAAGTGAACAGACGGACAAGTGAACAGACGGATAGGTTGGCGCGGAGGCGGGATGACAGGCGCGAGGCGGAGGAAGACTAATAAGCGCGGGAGCAGGGGTGGCAGGCGCGGCCTGGCAGGCAGGCGGCCGGCGGGCTGCTGATAGCAGCAAGTACTACAGTTTCAGGCGGCCGGTGAGGGCGCGCGACAGGGTGAGTTCATCCACGAACTCCAAGTCCCCGCCCAAGGGCATACCCGAGGCTAGGCGGGAGACGGTGAGGTCGGGGAAGTCCCTCAACAGCCGTGCAAGGTAGGAAGCCGTGGCCTCCCCCTCGGTGTCCGGGTCTGTGGCCAGAATGACCTCGTGGATCACAGGGTTATCCTCCGGCGCAACGCCATCACGATCTGGCAGGACACCGCCGATGCGCTGTAGCAAGGTGGAGATGGCAAGATGCTTGGGGCCCACATTGGCCAAGGGGTCCAGTGCCCCTCCGAGCACGTGGTATCGGCCGGTGTACTCCCCCGTCCGCTCAATGACCTGGATGTCCTTTGCGTCTTCCACTACGCAGATCAGGCCAGCATCCCGGCCACTATCGGCACACACGCGGCAGATCTCTTCGCGGGAGACGTTATTGCAGATCCGGCAGAAGGCAACTCCGTCACGGACAGCAGCCAGGGCTGCTCGCAATCTATCGATGTCATCCGGATCCGTTTTCAGGAGGTGGAACGCAATGCGCTGTGCGCTTTTGGGGCCGACGCCGGGTAGGCGAGAAAATTCGTCGATAAGGTCCTGGAGCGGGCCTTCAAACATGGTTCCTCCTCGCAGAAAAACGGGGCCCTAAGGCCCCGTAAATCTTAATTTGCCTAGGACTAGTTGCCGCCGAACATCTTGGCAAAATCATTGCCATCATCGGTTTGCGGCTGAGTCAGCGGACCGATCTTCTCCTGCGCGAGCTGGCCAGCCTTGGCGTGCGCATCGCGGTAAGCAGCGAGGATGAGATCCTGCAGAGTCTCCACGTCATTAGGGTCCACTGCCTCCGGACTAATGGTCAGGTCCGTGATCTCAGCGCCACCGGTCATGGTGACAGTGACAAGACCGCCACCCGCGGTGCCCTGGACAACAGCGGCGAGGATCTCTTCCTGTGCACGCTGGATCTGTGCCTGAACCTCAGTCGCCTGGCGGATGAGTTCCTGCATATCGGGCATTCCGGACTGCTCTGGCTGCGTCATAGTGTGTACCTTTCTTCACAACTTTTGTTAGATCTGGGCCCTAGTGTACCGGCTGTTTTACAGCGGTCGCGCGCCGAGTTCCTCGGCAAGCAAGTCCATGGCCACCTCGGTCGGGTTGCGCCGGTCAATTTCGCCAGCCTCCATCGACTGGTCGACCATGTCACGCTCTTCGTCTTCCCGGGTGTACTCGGGCTCCGGCGCCTCGCTCGGAACATCCGGGTCCGCGGGTTCCGGAGGCAGTGGCGCACCATCACTGAAGTGGGCCGGGGCGGGTTCATCCCCACCTACCTTCCGCGGTGGACGCGACCATGGATTGGCTGGTGTTGATTTTGCTGCATCAGCGGCAGCCGCCACGGCGGCCGCGGCACCCGTTTCAGTTGGCCCTTGGCTTGGCGTTGGCTCCTGCTTCTGAGGTGCTTCCGTTGCTTCTGCTTCAGCCTCGGAGGCCAACGGGTTCCATGCCGCCGGTTCATCCTTTGCCGGGCTGAAGCCCTCTGCTTTTGGGTCCGTGCCCACCACACAACGCACAGCGATAGCGGTACCCAGCTTCTCGCTCAGCGCAGCAACAATGTCCTTGTTGTTGTGCTCGGAGTTGATACGCTCCGCCAACGCGCCGGTGTTGTGGCCCACCACCAAGGTGGTGCCTTCCATGCCTAACGGCTTGGCCTCCGCGAGCATGATCTCAGCGACCTTGTTCCGCTCACCCACAAACTGCCGCAGGGTGATCCATTCCTTGTGGATGCGCTGCATTAAGTCCTCACCTGGCTCGGCCTCAGGCTGGGACGGTTCTGGCTGAGGTGCAGATGCGGGCTCGGATGTCGGCTCAGGTTTCGGCTCCGGAGTTGGAGCGGAGACGGGCGCCGACTGAGGTGCAGGCTGAGGCGCGGGCTCAGGAGCAGCAGGCGCAGGCTCAGGCGTCCGCGCAGGCGCGGGCTTGGGCGCCTCGCGCGGGGCGGGGGTGGACTGGGACGCCGGCTTCACGGTGGCTTGGACTGCGGCTGCGGCGGCTAAAGCAGCGGCGGCACCGCGGGGTTGGTCG
>NZ_VXKH01000111.1 GCF_008693065.1 Corynebacterium tuscaniense
AAGCCGTGCAGGCCCTGCACGCCAACGGCGTGGAAGTGATCATGCTCACCGGCGACAACACTCGCACCGCCCGGGCGCTGGCTGAAATCGCCGGAATCGACGACGTGCGCGCCGAGCTGCGTCCAGAGGACAAGGCAAGCATCGTTGCCGAACTCTCCTCCAAGACGCCGACAGCGATGATTGGCGACGGCATCAACGACGCTCCTGCGCTGGCGAGCGCGACAGTGGGCATAGCGATGGGAGCAACCGGCTCTGACGCCGCAATCGAGTCCGCTGACGTCGCCTTCACCGGCCACGACCTCCGGCTGATCCCGCAGGCGCTGCAACACGCCCGCCGAGGCAGCAGGATCATCAACCAAAACATCGTGCTGTCTCTGGCCATCATCATCGTGTTGATGCCACTGGCGATCAGCGGCGTGCTGGGCCTGGCCGCCGTCGTGTTGGTTCACGAGGTCGCCGAAGTCATCGTGATTTTGAACGGCCTGCGAGCTGCGCAAGCGAAGCGCTGAGTCGAGTTACGTTGGCGCCATTTCAAAACTCATGCTGCCGTGCTTCATCGACACGGCCCGCGGCTACCTGGGCAGTGTGTTTGGCAAAGGGCCCGACACCCATCAGGGTTGCCGATCCGTCGCCGGTCCAGTTGCCGTAACCGACTAGATGCAGATTCTCCACTTCTGGTTCGCGGTCGCGCATGAGGTGGCGGAATGGGCCAAGGGCCGGGCGGAAACCAGTGCACCAGATCAGATGGTCGTGGTCGAGCTCGCTCAAACTATCGAAGATGGGAGTAGCGGTGAGTTGGCCGGAATCGCGGAGCTCACGGAGATGAGGAAGCGCGACAATGTCCCCGAGGTTCGGGCCGGAATCGCCACCGAGAATCCGGCGGCGGCTGCGGAGAAAGAGATCGCGGCCATCGACGTCGTCAGGCATCCAGCGCGGTTGCTCACGTGTGAACCATGTGACTTCCGATGTCCCAATGAGGTCTGCGGCGATCTGGGCACCCGAGTTCGCCCCACCGACCACCGCGACCTTCGCGCCGCGGAATGGTTCGGGGCCGGGGTAGGTCGACGAGTGCCACTGACGTCCACGGAAGGTGCCCGGATAGTGGGGCACAAAAGGCGCGGACCACGTGCCGGTGGCCGCGACAACGTGGTCCGCTGTGAATTGACCGGCGCTCGTATCTAGGAAGAACATCCCTTCGTCATGGGACACGCTGCGCACGTGCACTGGGCGCCGAACCGGGAGGTCGTACCGTCGTTCGTAGCTTGTCAGATAGTCGATGACATGACGTGCCGGCGGGTACCCCGGGTACCGCGGCATAGGCCAGCCGGGCAGGTTGGAGAACTCCGCGGCCGAAAAAAGCGTCAGTGAAGGCCACGTGTGCAACCACGCTCCACCGGCTTCCTCTTGATTGTCCAAGATCAAGAAGTCCACTTCGTAGCGCCGCAGGTAGTATGCCGTGGCTAGACCGGACTGGCCACCACCAACGACGACGGCCGTGTGATGCTCCATGACGCCTCTCACCTCATCGGGCACATGCCCGACCACTTTGCGTCTCCGCGAATTCACCAACGGGGAGAGCTTGTCAGTAGTAGTCAACAATCCCCACCCTAACACCCGCGTTACACACTGAACTTGAACTCCAAGGCGCATCTGCGCAAAGGAATCTTTCCGCGAAAGATAGTAAGTAAATCCAAAGAAGCAACAGGGCACGGCGGGGTTACTGCTCCGTTGCTAATCCCACTGCGGGTTGCCCACGTCCACACCTTCGGCCGCCACGTGGGCGGTGACCAGCTCGAGCAGGTAGTCCTGCGCGCCGCCGTAGGCTTCGTGGAAGCGCGCGTCGTCAACGTACATGCGCGCGAGGATGAGCTGGCGAGCCGGGGTCACCTCGTACCACTGGGCGATGCTTGCGCGGTGGCACTCCACCAGTGCTTCGGTTTCCTCGGAGCCGGGGTCCACGCCGGAATCGCGTGCGGCGATCAGTTCCGCGGCGAGTGCGTCCTGTTCTTCCTGCAGGCGTTTGAAGTCACCTTCGCCCATTTGAGCGAGCTTTTTCTGTGACTGCGCCCACTCCGGGGTATCACCCCAGCGCTGCTCAGCCTCCTTCTGGTAGGCGGGCATATCTTCGCCGAGGTACTTCTTCATTGCGTCCATGTCGATCGATCCTTTCGTTGCGTTGTCAATGAGTTGCTGGACAGATGTGAGTTGGGCGTCGAGCGTGCGCCGTCGAGAAGCGAGTGCTTCTTGGTGGTGCTTGAGGGCGCGGGTGAGGGCCGCGCCGGAGGCGTCGAGAAGCTGCGCGATCTGCGCAAGCGGCACGCCGACCCAACGGTAGAGAGCGATGGCCGCGCTGCGCTCGAGGTCCGCCTCGCTGTAAACGC
>NZ_VXKH01000112.1 GCF_008693065.1 Corynebacterium tuscaniense
GCCAATACCGATGAGGATCCACGGGGAACGCCCAGGTTCTTCTGGGCGGCGCGCGCGGAGGCGCAAGTGGACGGTCACGCCCACCGCGCCGGCCATCACCCTCAAGGCAAGGTGGCCGAGCTGCTCCGCGGCGAGCGTGACCTGGCAACGCAGCGGACCGTCCTCAGTGTGGAACATCATGACGGGGTGCAGGCCGTCATCCTCTAAGCCTTCGATGACAGCGTCACCGACCCACCAGCCTTCTGCGGGCATAGCAGCCTCAGACGGGGTGCGTGCGCTGGCACGGATCTTTGCGCCACGCCCCAGTCGGCCGTCGGCGGAGGCGGTGGCGTTGTTGATCAGCACACCGCTGCGCACAATGTCGTGGTGGGTCATTCCAAGATCTGCTAGCTCAGTGCCACCCCAGTACGCTTGCCGTACCAAAGCACTATCGCCGGGGGTCACGGTGGAAAGCTGCCAGACGCGACCATCGTGTTCGTCGACGAGGTAGGTGATCACACCGGCGTAACCGGAGGCAGTCACTACTGGCTCGCACGCCCACCCGCGCAGCCGCAAGCTGCCCACCGGACGGTAGGCGCGCCGTGCGGAGCCCACGGCTTCAATGCTCAGCGTTCCGGTCTCATGTCCATGCTGGAGCCTGTGGGTGGTCAATGCGGCATCAACGAGCGTTGAAATAGTGGCTTCGGTTGTGCGTCCGTCTGCGTTGCCGAGCTCGCCGTGCAGTCGAGCAAAAGCCGAGGCCAACAGTGGGAGATGGTGTACCCGCCCGGCGGACACGATCCGAAGCACAGCAGCCCGATCAGCGGCGGTGAGACCACCGAGGCCACGGTCTAGCAGCCCCATCAGGCATGTTTGCGCAAGGGAGACGGTGACACGTTGGTCGTCTGTCAGGGACAGCGGCTCTGGAGTAGATTCAGCAGATTCAGCGGGCTCAGCAGATTCCACAGGTTCCACCGCCATCGACGGGCACGCGGTGAGAACCTGCGCGATGTGGAGACATCGCGGGCTGAGCAGGCAGTCACACTCCGCACCATCAGGCGGGGCAAGTGTCACGGTGGCGGTGCCAACGGTGATGGTGGCACCTGCGATCGTCCAGCTCTCGGGCGCCGCATCACCAAGGCGTTTTTGCAGGCGTCCGGGCAGCGTCTCGATGGTGGCGGCGACGAAGGCTGGGTCCATGCCGGGCAAGGTAGGGGTCATTGTTGCACCTGCTCTGCTACCCAGCGCGCCAGGGCCGTTGGGGAGACGGCGGAAACGGTCATGCCGGCGCCGACGAGCTGCCCAGTAATCGCTGCGTTGTAGCGTGCCTGGCCGGTGTCGTCGAGAGCAGCGCAGCCAAGTAGTCGCACACCGGCTGAGTTGAGGGATTCAGTGCGGGCGAGCAGTTCATCAACGGAGCCGCCTTCCTCAAAGTCACTGATCACTACCAGCAGTGTGCGTGAGGGGACGGTCACGCGTTCTTGCGCAATAGCCATTGCGTGGGCGATGTCGGTGCCACCGCCCACTTGGATTTCCAGCAGGAGGGATAAGGGGTCTGAAACATGCTCACTTAAGTCAATGACCTGGGTGGAGAAAGCGAGGAATGTCACCGATAACGCGTCCACACCAGCCAGGATGGAGGATGTCAGCGCGGCAAAAACTGTTGACGGCTCCATCGACCCCGACACATCCACCAGCACGATCACATGCCACTCCGACCGCCGGGCAATTGGCTGCCGGAAGATCGGCGTGGCCAGCACGAGCTGGGGCGTACCGTCCGCGCGGGGCACCGTGTGCCGCAGGTTACGGCGGATGGTGCTCACCGGATCTAAGCGTGACGAGGTCCGCGTGCTCGGCCGCCACCCCTGCAACCCCCGCAAGGCTGGACGGAGTTGGTTGGCCAACACCTGGGAGAGCTCTGCAACCATGCGGTGCAAAATCGGGCGGAGTCTAACCAGGGTGGATTCGGGTAGACCGCCGGCAAGGGTGAGCATGTCATTGAGCAATTCCACCGAAGCGCGCGGTTGCGTGCCCGTGAGTAGGTCGATGGCGAGTGGGTTGCGGCGACGCACTGCGGTCGCGGCGATGTCTTCGCGGACCTCGTCGCCAAAGAGTGCATCCAGCTCCTCAGCCCATTCACGTGCGGTGGGGTAGGGCGGCTCCAACCCGCCACGGCCACCCAGGCTGGTGGCTGTGGAGCCTTCCCCTTCGCCGCTGCCGTAGAGCTGGTCGAGGC
>NZ_VXKH01000113.1 GCF_008693065.1 Corynebacterium tuscaniense
CGCCGGAGCCCACGCTGAGGCCACCGTCACCAGCGCACCCACAACGATGGGCACCACGACGGCCGCAACAGACAGGCCCCAGCCCGCCCCGGGCAGCTCCATGCCTTGGCGTTCCATAACCACGCGAATCACCGCAACCAAACCCGCACCAGCCAGTACGCCAAGCGCCGACCCAATCACGCCAACAAGCGCAGCTTCCACAACCACGGACCGCGTAATCTGGCTTTTCGACGCCCCCAACGCCCTCAACAGCGCAAACTCCTTCGTCCTCTGCACCACGATCATCGAGAAGGTATTAGCGATGAGGAACGTACCCACCAACAGGCCCACGAGGCCAAAAGCGATAAGGAAGTAGCTGACGAAACTGAGGGCGTTGCGGATTTCTTCAGAGGCTTCGTCGGCAAGCGTCTGGCCCTCCTTGACCTCATACTCCGGGAACTTCTCCGCGAGGTGCGCAGTGAGCTGTGCGGGATCGACCCCCTCCTTCGCACTGACCGAGAACCCGGGAACCGTCCCGTGCGCGGCATAAAACTCCAGGTAGGACTCTTCCGGGATGCGCAATGTCAGCGACATCCCCTGGTCCAGCTCATTGGTATACAAACCAGTGACCTTCATCGTCTGAGTGGCCTGAGTATCCACGACAATGAGCTCATCACCGATGCCGATCCGATATTTAGCGGCGCCCTTAGCATTCACCATCGCCTCACCAACGGCCTTGGGTGCACTACCATCGACGACCTCCGGGACCGACCCCACCGCGTCCTCCGGCGGGTAGTAAATGTGCACCTCAGAAACACCAGCGCCTGTTTGGTACGCATTGCGGTCGCTGTCCGCGACGACAACTGCCGTGCGACCGCTGATGTTGACCTTGTTGACGTCTGGGTCGGCCCCGATAGCGTCTCGAAGCTCCAGCGGCACCGGGGCACCCTGCTCCTGTCCACGCACGACCGCATCATCCTCAGCGAATGCGCTCGCGACAGCCGAGTCAAAGGTTTTGCCCAACATCGCGGTGAACATCAGCGAGCCGGCAATGAACGCGGTACCGAGCACCACCGCCAAGACCGTGAGCGCGAGACGTAGCTTATGAGCTGCTACATTACGCAGCGACACCTTCGTTAAAGCGCTACTCATTAGCCCTCGATCCCGGACATGGTGGACAGGATGCGCTCCATCGTCGGGTCATACATCTCATCGATGATGTTGCCGTCCGCGAGGAAAACCACGCGATCAGCGTACGACGCCGCCCGTGCGTCATGCGTCACAATGACCACCGTCTGCTCATCCCCATCCACCGCCGCGCGCAGAATCTCCAAGACCTCGCGGGAGGAATTCGAATCCAGGTTGCCCGTCGGCTCATCCCCGAAAATGATCTCCGGACGGCTCACCAACGCCCGCGCACAGGCCACCCGCTGCTGTTGCCCGCCTGAAAGCTCACTCGGGCGGTGGCTCAACCGATTGGACAAGCCGAGACGCTGCGTGATCTCGTCGAACCATGCCTGGTCAATCTGCCCGCCGGCAATATCCGTGGGCAGGGTGATGTTTTCCGCCGCAGTGAGCGTAGGAACAAGGTTGAAAGACTGGAAGATAAACCCCAGCCGGTCGCGCCGCAACGCCGTGATCTCCTTGTCATTGAGCGTAGCTAGATCCGTATCCCCAATGAAGGCCGAGCCCCCGTTGAAAGAATCCAGACCGGCCATCGCGTGCATGAGCGTCGACTTACCTGAACCACTGGGGCCCATGATGGCAGTGAATTGGTTTCGCGCGAATTCAACGCTGACCCCATCCAACGCTGTCACCTGAGTGTCCCCGCTGCCATACGTCTTCACCAGCGACACCGCCCGGGCTGCGACGCCCTCTTTCAGGTCATTCTCAACAATTCCACGATGGCCCACAGCGCTCACTTGTCCTGTCTCTCGGGTCTCCAACAACGGCGCGAACGAGCACGCCACGATGTTCTTGCTACGAGAATAGTGGAATAGCAAAAATTAACGCGGCGCCCGGCCAGGTGGTGTGGTGGGTGCCGCGTTGGGTTATGTAGTTGTTTGTTTGTGTTTTTAGGTCGGCGGTAACTTACTCTCCCACACCCTCCCGGGTGCAGTACCATCAGCGCGGGTGGGCTTAGCTTCCGGGTTCGGAATGGGACCGGGCGTTTCCCCACCGCTA
>NZ_VXKH01000114.1 GCF_008693065.1 Corynebacterium tuscaniense
GCACGCGCCGCGAACTCATCGAGACGGTGGCCACGGAGATCGCCGACGATGCGCTCGCGCGCTATGAGCAGCTCCACGCCATCGAGGTCACCGTGCACAAGCCGCACGCACCGGTCGGCCTGCTTATTAGCGACGTTGCTGTCACCGCCCGCCGCTCCCGCAAAACCCGAACCCTGCACGGCCGGGAGGATTAAACCCATGCGTGCTGTGCTGTCCACCGGTTCCAACATGGAAGATTCCCGCGCGCACCTGGCTAGCGTGGCGCGCTCCTTCGCTGCTGAACTTGTTGCTGCCTCGCAGGTATACCGCACTGCGCCGTGGGGCGGGGTGGAACAGGATGATTTCTTGAATCAGACGCTCATCGTGGACGTTGACTGCACACCGCATGAGCTGCTGGCGCGCTGCCAGGCCGTCGAGAATGCGGCGCATCGCGTGCGTGATGTGCGGTGGGGTCCGCGCACGCTGGATGTGGACATCATTGCGCTTTTCGACGACGCGGGGCACGAAATTCTCATATCCACCACCGACCTCACCGTCCCACACCCGCGGGCGCATCAGCGCGCCTTCGTCCTGGTGCCCTGGTTGGAGCTTGACGAGGACGCCACAATGGGAGGTCAGCGTGTGGAGTTGCTTCTGCGCGCTCTCCCCGACACCCCCGACAACCAAGTGAATCCCGCATGACCCGCACCAACACGGCCGAACTTGTTGCTGTTGCTGGCTTCTTCGCCGCGGCGGCGCTCATTCTTGTGCGCCGGTTCTACGGTGCGTGGCAAACCATTTCCCCGCTATGGTCACTGCCGCTGTGGGGTATCGCCGCGCTGTGCGTTTTCCTCACAGTCATGGTGCGCCGCCGGCGTGAGGAAGGGCGCGTGGGTTTGGATCGCGCGCAGATGAATCCGATGATGGTGGCTAACTTCATGGTCGTGGGTAAGTCTGGCGCGTGGGCTGGCGCTGTTGCTGGTGGTTGGTTCCTCGGCTTAGCGGTGTGGGTCGTGCCTCGCGTGCACATGTTGGCGGCCGCTGAGGCGGATCTGCCGGGTGTATTGGCGGGCACACTCGGCGGAGTGGCACTTGCCGTAGCCGGGCTAATTCTTGAGCGGTCATGTGAAGTGTCGCCACCAACTGAGGGTGATCTCGCAGGATAAGGTAGGCACCATGACTGGTGAGGACCGATCCCGCGACGGCGGTAATTTCTGGATGGTTGTGCTGACCGCCCTCGCACTTGTTGCGACCGTGATCATGCTTTTCAGCGACTCATCCGCATGGTTGCAGATCGCTCTCCTCGCCTCCTTGTGGGCCACGATCATCGGATTCTTGCTCGTAACCCGTGCGCGCAAAGACCGTGACCAGGCCGAAGCAATCCTCGCCGTCCGCGAACGTGAACACGATGCCGAGCTGGAAGCTCTCCGCGCCCGCAATGAAGCCGACCGCGCTGCCGATGGTTTAGCGCCGACCGCTGAAGCAGAGGTACTACGCGAAATCCGCGAGGAACTCGCCGCCCTCCGCGCCCAACTTGAGGAGCTTTCCGGCCGCGAATTTGGTTATGAGCCCGCCGCCCTCCAGGCCGAAGCCCGTCGCATTCGTGAGATTGAGGCACGTGCACAACAGTCCGAGCCAACACCTGTTGCTGAGCCCGCGCAACCTGCTGAGCCCGCGCAACCTGCTGAGACCGCGCAACCTGCTGAGACCGCGCAACCTGCTGAGACCGCACCACAGAAGTCCGAATCCGCCGAGGACACCGCCCCCATTGCCCCGGTCCGTGACCAAGATGAAAATGAGGCGATCAATGCGCTTTCCCACCCAGCGCAGCAGGCAACCTCGCATATCAGTGGTGCACCGTCGTTTGATGCTGTCGTAGGGCGTGTCGGGTCCCACCAGGGGCCGGAGGTCCGCAACCCGTTGACGGACTTGATCCGCGAGCGTCAAGCAGAGCGCGAACGCGAAGAGCAGGAAGCTCGGGAACGTGAGGAACGCGAGGCCCGCGAGCGCGCAGCTCGGGAACGTGCAGAACGCGCAGCGCGGGAACGTGCAGCCCGTGAAGCTCGTGAACGTGCCGAGCAGGAGGCGCGGGAACGCGCAGAACGTGAAGCCC
>NZ_VXKH01000115.1 GCF_008693065.1 Corynebacterium tuscaniense
CCCCCTTGGTCACCCCCGGCGTCATCGGCTTCAATGTGCGTGGTCGGTAGGCAGGCCAGCGCGCTGGTGTAGTTTGGCGGCGCGCTCGGGGCGTGGCCACAGCCGCCAGATGTGCGCGCTCACCCCGGCACCGATCCCGACGAGCAGCAATGCCACCGGCCACAGCCCGACCACCACAATCACCACCCATATGGAGGCGCCCATCCCCAACCAGAGTAGCCCCACAATCCGCAGCTTCTGCGCCCGCGTCAGCTGTCCTGAGTAGTAATCAATAATGAACGGCCCGAACGTGTCATGGCGTAGCAGGTAGCGCTCCATCCTCGGCGAACTCCGCGTGAAGCACATCAGCGCAAGCAGCAGAAACGGCGTCGTGGGCAGGATCGGCAGCCACACGCCGGCCGCGCCCAGGGCGAGCGCCACCAGTCCCACAATCATGTACACGTATCGCATCGTTGCCACATTCTAGCCGCAACATACAACAATAGTTGTATGACTGCCTGCACTATCTTGTACGCCTCGTTCTACGGATCTACCAAGGAATACGCGGATGAGCTTGTAAAACACCTCGGTACCACCGCCGAGCCAATCCCCGACGCCGACTTCAACCCCGAAGGCCCCATCGTGGTCCTCGCCCCCCCATCCATGGCCCGAACAACCCCGGCGCCAGCTTTATCGGCAAGCTTCCCACCCCACTTTTCGGAGCCCGCACCGAGCGCCTCTAGCGTCGGCGGACGAGGTCCATCGCGCGCGTCGCGTCGAGGACGTCGAGGTAGGGCAGGGGATCGATGTCCATGTCCTCGACGTAGTCGGTGAGCATGGTGCGCACCACCTGGTGTAGCTCGTCGACGTTCCAGGGCTTGGCAATGTAGTGGTCCAGGTTGGCCTCGTTGACCGCGCGTACCGTGTCGTGCAGCTGCGCCTGGCCGGTGACCAGGACTTTGCGGGTGGCGGCGGTGCGGTCGTCGTCCATCATCTGGACTAGGAACTCCACACCGGTGGTGCCGGGCATGCGGTGGTCGCAGAGCGCGAGGGCGAGCACGTCGCCGTCTTCGGTGAGCTCGTCGATCACCTCCCAGGCTTCCTCCACGTCGGAGGCGACCTCCACGCGGATGTGTTCAGCGAAGGGCAGCAAGTCGCGCTCAACGGCCGCGCGGACTTCCGCCTCGTCCTCGAGGATCAGGATGGCAAGGTTCATGGTGTGTCTCCTTCGTCATGTGTGTGCGGGCCGTCAATTGGCAGGCCAACGGTGGCGCAGGTGCCATTTGTTGAAGAGGTCAGTTCGATCGTGCCGTGATGTGCGCTGACGATGCCGCGGCAGATGCTCAGGCCGATACCCATGCCGAAGCGGACCTCCCCATTTTTCGTGGTGAAGCGGGGCTCGAAGAGCTTGTCGATGCGCTCGAGCGGGATGCCGGGGCCGTCGTCAATGACCTCCACGCGTACCCACCCGGGCTTCGGGGCACACGTGCGGATGGTGATGGTGGAGCCTTTGCCGGACTCCTCGATCGCCTCGGCGGCGTTGGAGATCAGGTTCGTCCACACCTGCGCGATCTGCCCGGGCGTACACGTCACGTGCGGCAGTTCGGCAAAATCCCGTTTGACCTCCACACCGCGCAGTTTGTGGGCGATCAGCTGCAGCGTGTCCTCGATGCTTTGGTGCAGGTCCACGTCGGTGACCGGGTCGCCGTCGGGCCGCGCGTATGCGCGTAGCGAGGCCACCAGCTGCGTAATGCGAGTCGATGCGGTGGAGAGGTTGCGCAGGGCAGTGCCTATCGACGCCGCGTGCTCCACCGTCTCGTACTCCAGCTTTCGATTCGCGCGCACCTGCTTGGCAAACTCCACGTCGTGCAAGCCGGCGAGTACCCATCGCTGGGCGAGCGCCCGATCGCCGGTGACCTCGGTCAGTTCGCGCCGCAGCGCGCGTGCCTCCTTTGTGCTTACCGCGTGCGAGCTG
>NZ_VXKH01000116.1 GCF_008693065.1 Corynebacterium tuscaniense
GTGGCGCTGTCGATCCCGCTCGCTGCCAACGTGGGTGGCATCGGCACCCCGGTGGGCACACCCCCGAACGCGATCGCGATCGGTGCGCTCGCCGAGCACGGCATCCGTGTGTCCTTCGTGGATTGGATGCTCATGGCGGTGCCTTTCATGCTGGTTGTCCTCGCCTTTGCCTGGGTATTTCTCTGTCTCGTTTTCATCCCCGCTGAGACCCGCATCTCCATCGAGATGCGCTCGAAGTGGAACACCGCCACCGACGCGAAACTCTTCTACGCCGTGGCAGGTCTGACCATCCTGTTGTGGATGAGCGAGCCGCTCCACGGCATCTCCTCCAACACCGTCGGCTTCATCCCCGTCGTGGCACTGTTGTGCCTGCAGGTGATGAGGGGCAAGGACGTCCAGGCACTTGACTGGCCGGTGCTGTGGCTCGTCTCCGGTGGTATCGCGCTCGGCACGGGCGTGGGTGCGAGCGGCCTGGACGAGTGGCTCGTCGGTTCGGTCAGCTGGGAGGTCATGGGTGCGCTGGCGATCCTCGTCGTGCTGGGCCTGATCGGCTTCGGCATGGCGAACGTCATCTCGCACTCTGCGGCCGCCAACCTGCTGGTCCCACTGGCGGTCTCGCTGGCGCTCTCGCTCGACGGCATCGACCCGCTCGTGGTTGCCGCGGTGGTGGCAATCGCCTGCTCGCTGGGCATGTCGCTGCCAATCTCCACTCCGCCGAACGCGATTGCGTACGCCACCAAGGAGATCTCCATTCCGCAGATGGCGCTAGTCGGACTCGTGGTCGGTACCGTGGCCACGCTGCTGTTGATCTTCGCCCTGCCGCCCGTCTGGCAGCTCATGGGGCTGGTGGTCTAAATGCTGCCGCGCTCCACCCTCGCCATCGTCGGCAAATCCCAGGCCACCCGCGACGTGCAGCAGCTGGTCAACGAGGCACTGGGCGCCACGCATGACATCCTCGCCGCCGATAATGTCGAGCACCTACGCTCGCTTCTGGGCGGCGACCCGCTTGCGCTTGTCACCGTCACCGTCCACGAGGACGGCTTGGCGCCCGACCACCCGTTGCTGGAGCTGATCTCCGAGCCCGGTTTCGAGTACACCCGCGTCATGGTGCTGACCACCGCGCCAGAGATCGCGGGCCTGGATGCACTTACTGACATGGGGCGGCTCGACATGCTCGTGTTCACCCCGGCGATCAAGGCAGAAGCACTCCTGCACAACATCCAGCAGCAGCTCAACCGCTACTGGTACATGCGCGGCAAGCACGACCCCTCTATCGCTGGCACCTTCGCCCTGCCAGAGGTCACCGAACTGGACGTAGGGCTGACCGACCAGGAGATCATCAGCCGCATCATCAAGGCCGCCGACATGCACCTGGGCTACCAGCCGCGCCTGACTTTCCCGCCGGGGGTCTACCTGACCAAGGAGGGCCACTACGTCGAGGAGGTCATCTTCGCCCTTTCGGGCCAGGTGCTTTTGCAGCGCTTTACCGACGCCGGCGATATCGTCATGCACCACGCCTCCACCGGCCACGTCATCGGACTACTCGCCCTGGCGAGCAACCGGGTCGGCTTCTTTACCGCGCGTACCACCACCGAGGTCGTCGCAGTCCAGCTGCCCACCGAGCAGGTGGACTACCTCATCCGCCAGGAGCCGGAGCTTGCGCGCCTGTTCAATATCCTCTTCGTGCGCTCCTACGACCGCCGCCTGCGCCGCGCCGAGGACATCCAGATCGAGCAGCACGAACTCACCGCGCAACTCGAAGACGAGCGCGCACGCTTGACCGCGGCACTGCACAACCTGGAAGCAGCGCGCCGCGAGCTGATGAGCCAGGCGCGCTTCGCCTCTCTCGGCGAACTCGCCGCAGGCGTTGCCCACGAGCTGAACAACCCGATG
>NZ_VXKH01000117.1 GCF_008693065.1 Corynebacterium tuscaniense
GTGGTGTGAGACCATCACCAGGCAACGGGGCCGGTGCTGGGGCAGGTGGTGTGGCTGCTGGTAGCCCAGGTGCAAGCCCACGAACCGGCGGAGCTGCCGGCGGTGCCGGTGCTGGTGGTTATGGTGTTGGTCCGGCTGCTGGCGCTGGCCGCGGTGGGCGTAACGGACAGCAAAAACGTGGCCGGGTACAAGCAGTCACCTCAGCAGTAGAACGCGAAGGCAACCTCAAAGCACTCCTTGGTGAAGCACCCGAAGTCGTCCCCGGCGTCATCGGCGCCTGGGTACGCGAACCCAAACGCTAGGCAGGGTGGACACTCTCTAGACGCCCCAACACGTCGAGTTTGCCGTTTACGCTCGGAAAGTGGGAACAACCTCGGCCCGAAAGGAAGCACAATGAAGCGTCCTGGGTTTAGTTCCGCTTCTATTACGCCCCTGTGTTGATGGGCTGGGTGAGATAGTACTCGGTTTCTACTTCTTGTGGGGTGGCGTAGTCCAATGCTTCGTGAAGCCGCTTGGTGTTCCACCAATGCACCCACCGCAGGGTGGCCAGTTCGACTTCTCCGACCGACGTCCACGGCCCCTGGGCATGAATCAGTTCAGCCTTGTAGAGACCGTTGACTGTTTCGGCTAGAGCATTGTCGTAAGAATCGCCGACTGTTCCCACACTCGGGCGGATTCCGGATTCCGCTAGCGCGGTGGAATATTTCAGTGACACGTATTGGCTGCCCCGATCGCTGTGGTGAATGAGCTGGTTTCCATGGATTCGCCCTGCAGTCGTTAACGCATGCTCCAAAGCCTCCATCGGCAGCACGTCGGTGCGCATTGTCGAGCATGTAGCAACACCAACAATTTTTCGGCTGAAGACATCCACGACAAACGCGGTATAGGCGAATCCTGACAGGGTGCGAACGTAGGTAATGTCGGCAACCCAAAGCCTGCCTGGTGCCTGCGCACGGAAGTTTCGGCGCACAAGGTCCGGGCGATGATCCGGTGTCTTCGGGCTAATCGTTGTCACAGGGGTTCGCCCACGTCTGCGGCCGGAAACACCTGCTAGTTTCATCAGACGTGCGGTCTTGTCGCGGCCGATATGAAAGCCTTCACGGTTCATCGCGTGCCACATTTTGCGGATGCCGTAGACCGAGAAATTCTGCGCATGCACACGCTGTATCTCTGGGATGAGAAGGCTATCGCTTAAGGCCCTTGCGCTGGGAACACGCGTGGTGGCTTTTCGGTAGCCGCGTGAAGTACTGAATCCACGATCTGCTTGTTTAAGGACTCTGCAGATGGCCTCGACCCCAAATTGATCTTTGTACGCGTCGATGTAGGAGATCATTTGGTCGTGGGTCGGTCGAGTTCCGCTGCGAAAAAAGCCGAAGCTGTCTTAAGGATCCCGTTTGCTCGTTTCAGTTCGCGGTTTTCTCGACGCAGACGCCTGAGTTCTTCTTCCATTGTTTCGCCGCCTGAAGCGTCAGAATTATCGCGTACTGAAGCGCTGTCACGGTACCAAGCCCGCAACGTGTGGTGGGATACTCCAAGCAGCTCACCGACCTCCGTGTAGGCGCGTTGCAGTGAGCAAGACTCCAGTCGGACCATTTCGATGATCTGATGGACCGCCTTCTCCTTAAACTCGACGGAATACTTTCTAGGCATAGTTCAATCCTTCCTTAGCAGAGGTAGGAACTAAACCCAGGACACTTCTGAACTGCTCCCCATTAGTTGGACTGAGAAGTCAGTTATCGACTAGTGGGGAGTAGTTTTCATTGAGAGCACGAAGTTCGCTAAGTGAGCAGCAGCGTGAGCAGTTGGTTGAGTGTTTCGAGCAAGG
>NZ_VXKH01000118.1 GCF_008693065.1 Corynebacterium tuscaniense
GACGACCGCGAGGCCGAGGTCGTAGAGCGCGCGGGCGCTGATGGGTTTGCTGCGCACCTGGATCATGCCGGCGCCGCCGAGCGCGGCTTGGCGGGCGGTCTCCACGATCTGCTCGTGCGAGCCGTGGCCGGTGATGAAGTAACAGCGCAGATCAAGCATGAGCAACAGTGTAGGGCTCCAGTCGGCCAGTCTTGCCGTAGGAGAGGTGGCGGTGCGCCCATTCGAAGGGACCCTGGGTATTGGTGGCCTCGAGGATGGTGGCCAGGATCAGAGTGACTGCCCAGATGCCGGTGGCGATGAGGAGCTTCATGGCCACGCCGTCTTCGAGGCCCAAGCCGAGACCGAAAGGCATGACTGTGACAATGAAGAGGATGGACTGCATGATGTAGCCGGACATAGAGCGCTTGCCCAGTGCGACGAAGGGGTAGAACACCGCGGGCACCGTGTTGTTCAGGCGCTGGGTGGCCAACGCGATCATGGCCAGGATTCCGGGGCCGGTGATGATGCCGAAGCCCTGGTTGAGGGCAATGAAAATGGCTTCAACGCGCCCGCTGAACACGCCGATGGAGGCCAGACCCAACGGGATGCCAATGAGAAGGATGACGGCCACGGTTAGGGCGGACCAGATGATCAGGGTGCGACGGTGTGCGTTGACGTCAGCGAGCACGCCTTCGCGAGCCCAAATGAAACCGATGAGCATCACGCCGAGGAGGAAAGGGATCGCGGCACATGCACTGAAGAGGAAAGCGAAAGCCCACATTGCGTTATCGATGAAATAGTCGCTGAAAGTGGTGAAGTCAGCGGTTGGATTCAAAGGAAGCATCATGTCTTCACCGAACGCCGCGCCGACCGCGCCGATGAGGCCCATGAAGATGGAGAAACCAATGGAGCAGTATGCAATGATCTGCAGGATTTTCGTTCGCACGGCAATGAGCAAGCCCATGATCATGCCGCACAGGCCGTAGGTGACCATGATGTCTCCGTTGAAGATGAGGAACATGTGCACGAGACCGAATAACGCCAAGATGCCGTAGCGTTTCACCAACACGAGGCGGGCTTGCTTTGCCGGATAGTTCTTCCGCGCCAGGCTCATGGTGATCAGGCCGACACCGAAGCCAAGCAGCGTGGAAAACATGGGCAGACCACGCACGTGGACGAACATTGCGGCGAACATGGCGGCGATCTGGTCCGCAATATTGCCGGGCTGGACCCAGCCGACGTATTCACCGGTCGCACCAGGCATGTCAGCGATGATCCAGGCAGTGGAAATATTTGCCATGGCGATGCCCAGCAAAGCAAGGCCACGGGCAAGATCAGGGACGATGAGGCGTTGATTCACTCGCACCACACTAACAGCGCGGAGGGTGGGTTCACCGGAAAGAGCATGTGGTGTGACAGGATTGTGACGGAATTGTCAGGCTGAAAGGGGCCGAAGATGAAACGTGCCGGAGGAATTGTGGCGGCAGCGCTGTTGCTCATCATGATGCCCGCGGTGGCCAACGCGCAGGTGGACCCGAACTATCACTGGAAGACGGACCCGGTGGCCAAGGTGATGGCGGGCAAACCGTTCGCGGATCGGGTGCTTAACCGCGTGCCGGGATCGTTCTTTGACGCCAACCCAGTAAACCCCGCGGCCCGCGCGGCGGTTGGCAGGGGTGTGTCCCTGTATGGTCCGGGCACGCCGATTTACGTGGGGCAGTTTGGCATGTGCACTGTCACCGCGGCCGGCTGGGACGCGGCGGGGCGGAAGATCGCGCTGACGGCAGGCCACTGTGGCAAC
>NZ_VXKH01000119.1 GCF_008693065.1 Corynebacterium tuscaniense
AGCTGTACTACGGACGGCACCTAAGGCTGCGGCAGCCTCTACGGCAGTAGCCTGACTGAGCGTTGCTAGCCCACCAGTATGACTGCCCAACATGTGGGACTTAGCTGCATAATGGCGCCCCATGACGCCGACAAACTCCACGTTTGCTAGCGCGTTGTGTATCGCTTCAGTTTCAGCTGAGGGCGATAACAACCCCATAGCCGCAGGAAGTTCCCCCAACGCCTGGACCACCACAGAAGCAGTGGAAACCCAATCCTGTGAAATGTCGAACATTGATGTGAAATCTGTTGCCGCTAATTGTGAGACCAGTACCTCTAGATTTCCTGGCCGGCCTGCAACAGGAAAGGCAACATGAAAAGGATTCGACTGCGGCCGCTCCAGTGGTGATAACGCCACTGGACTAGAGACATCCCCTGCAGTAGAACGGAAAGACTCCCCAATGCCCGCATCTACTGCAACGAACCCATCAACCTGCTGGTGTAACAGCTCAGCAGCACTAGCAAAAAATTGAGCTAACCCCCGGGTTGCTTCAGGCTCACTCACCGAACTAATCGCCTGATGCATCTGCCCCGCCTGATCCAAACCAGACACAGCAGAGTAAACGCTGAATCTCCGCAAGTCAGCCATCATTCCATGACTCTTCATGCTCTGAGCCACAGTTGCAAGCACATCTGCCCCCCGTGACACCGCCTGAGCATCTAAATACATTCCCATTTTTATCCCCCGAAATCTTCCTTTAGTTTTGGTACAAATCTTCGACTATGCGAACTGCGGCCTGGCACAATTTATCGAGCTCAACGGGCTTATTCCCTTCTCCAACAATGACCGAAAACTGTCCACGCACGGTATCAACAGCAGCAACACAACCCAGGCCCATGCTTCCCGCACTTAAGTAGGTAAAAAGCCCTGGTATCACGTCAGAAGCAGCGGGATCAATGATATTCTCGGGCTCACTTTCCTGATGAGCACGCGTAGCATTTGACGTGCCTACCGCATACGCCCAATCGATATTTCCTCCACTGAGGCCACAACCGACAGTTCCAGCTATGTGACGACTGGGACCATCCGGAGTAGAAAAGCCCACCTCAGAAAGCTCTTCCTTGGAGATTTCTTCGCAGGGATTGAACATGTTGTCCTGGATGGCTTCGTAGTCAAAGTCGCCTAGAACCAAATCCCCACTAGCGAAGTGAAAAGCGGGCACCTCCGTCTCCGCCGAGTCTGATCCAGAGTCAGGCGCCGATGGCGTAGGTGTATCCTCTACTGGACTTGTCTCGTGCCGTTGGCCAGCTTGCCCGAATACGCCCGTCGCCGTGCAACTTGAAAGCAAGCACACAGTGGCTACAGCCGTGATGACAGTTGTTATCTGCTTGTGCATACTGCGATACCCCCGATTGTTATGTTCCCCAGGTCAGTCCGGATCCCATCGGACACAAACAACAATGCCACGTTTCAAGGACGCAGGAAACCTTTTTGTGTCCACTAAAGTGGACATCCATGAGCCCCCTGCCTAAATGGAATCGTTCATTCTAAAGGCATTGCCACTAATACCGCCTGAAGTGAAATTAAATTCAGGACGGTTCACCACAAAACCTCTTAGCGTTTTAGGACCACCACCAGGTTCGACACCGCGAACTCGCGCAGGATGGGAACGCGGGTGACCCACCACGCCCAGCGCGGGTGGTAGCGGGGGAAGGCGGCGACGAGTTGGGCGCGGCCGGAGGTCTCAAGGCTGCGGGCCCAGG
>NZ_VXKH01000120.1 GCF_008693065.1 Corynebacterium tuscaniense
GCCGCCGGTGGCGCCGGCGGGGGCGGATTCGGGTTCGGCGATATCTTCGAGGCCTTCTTCGGGGACGGCACCGGCGGTGGCGGGCGTGGACCGCGCTCTCGCGTGCAGCCGGGCAGTGATGCGTTGTTGCGAACCACGATTACGTTGGCGGAGGCCTACACCGGTACCCGCCAGGAAGTCACGGTGGATACCGCTGTGCTGTGTGAGCACTGCCACGGCACGGGCTCAGAATCTGAATCCAAGCCGGTGATGTGTGATGGCTGTGGAGGAAACGGCCAGGTGCAGCAGGTACAGCAGTCCTTCCTGGGCAACATCATGACAACGACGACGTGTCCGAAGTGCTCCGGTTTCGGTGAGATCATCACGGACCCGTGCCAGAAGTGTGGTGGCCAGGGCCGTGTGCGCTCACGCCGGGACATCACGGTGAATATCCCCGCCGGTATTTCCTCCGGCATGCGCATCCGAATGGCTGGCCAGGGCGAGGTGGGCCACGGAGGTGGTGCGGCAGGTGACTTGTACGTGGAGGTCACCACGGAAAGCCATCCGGTGTTTGTCCGCGATGGGGATAACTTGCACCTGAAGGTGTCTGTACCCATGTTCGATGCAGCATTGGGCACGGATGTGACGGTGGAGAATCTGGCGGGGGAGACCACCGCGATTGAGATCCCGGCTGGCACGCAGCCGAATGAGGAGATCGTGCTCGAGGGCGAAGGCATGCCACGCCTGCGCGCGGAAGGTGCTGGCAACATGGTGGCCCACGTCCAGGTTGTTGTGCCGACGGAGCTGACCAAGGACCAGCGCGCAGCGCTCGAGGATTTGCGCGACGGCCATGAGGCCGAGGCCTTCGTCGAGGAAGAGAACCCGGAGGGTGGCAGTTTCTTCGGCCGCATGCGTAACCGTTTCCGCCGCTAAAACCATGAGTCTGCCGTATTTCATCACCGCTGATCCCCTGTCCGGCCGTCTCAGCGGGCCGGAAGGCCGCCATGCCGTCACGGTCAAAAGAATCCAGCCGGGAGAGCACATCATGCTTATCGACGGCACCGGCACCACCGCAGAAATCCGCGTCACCGCGGTGGAGGGGAAGGATGGGTTGGTGGGGGAGGTCGTCGATAAGCAAGAGGTGCCGAGGCCTGTGCCGAGGGTGACGATTGTGCAGGCGATCCCGAAATCTGAGCGTGCTGAATTGGCCGTGGACCTGGCCACGCAGGGCGGCGCTGATGCGATCGTGCCATGGATTTCGCACCGCACAATTGCGCGGTGGCAGGGCCCGAAGGTGTCCAAGAACGTAGAGAAATGGCAGGCCACGGCGCGTGAGGCGGCGAAGCAATCGCGTCGGGCGTGGATCCCACAGGTGCATGATCCGGTGACCACGAACCAGCTGGCGGAGATGCTGGCGGGAAAAGTGGCGTATGTGCTGCATGAAGATGCGACGGTGAGCATCAAAGATGCGGATTTGAGCGCAGACGAGATCTTCCTCATCATCGGCCCGGAAGGCGGCATTGGTGAAGATGAGCTGGAACTGCTCGGCGCACAGGCGATCACGCTCGGCCCGGAGGTTCTGCGCACAGCGAGCGCCGGGCTGGCAGCGCTTTGCGCCGTCGGGGCGTTGACGGGGCGCTGGTAGGGTAAACCGCATGGCAGAA
>NZ_VXKH01000121.1 GCF_008693065.1 Corynebacterium tuscaniense
GGAAGGTGCGGCTGGATCACCTCCTTTCTAAGGAGTTTTTTCTTAACAAGTCGGGTCACTGCGTGCCCCTGTGGGGTGGTGGTGGTCCGCATTTTTTGGGTGGACGCTTGCCGGCCGCATGGTGCGGTCTTTAACACGAAGTGTTTACAGGTATGTCGGTGCGCTGTCGGGTGTCTGGGAAGACACCGTCTGCTGCCTTGTGCGTCAACCTGGTGGTTGGTGTGTGGGGTTGGTGGTTTGTTTTTCCTTCTGGGCGCTGGTTGCCTGCTGGCCACGGTGTGTGGTTGGTGTGGTTTCTGGTGGTGTTGTGTGAGAACTGGATAGTGGACGCGAGCATCTTGATTTTTCTGTAGATTTGTTCCATAACAGTTTATTCTGTTTGGTCGTTTGTGTGTTGTGTTGTAAGGGCACACGGTGGATGCCTTGGCATCAGGAGGCCGATGAAGGACGTGAGAGGCTGCGAAATGCCTCGGGGAGCTGCCAACTAAGCGTTGATCCGAGGGTGTCCGAATGGGGAAACCTGGCCGTCGTTGTGGGCGGTCGCCGTCAGATGAATTCATAGTCTGGTTGGTGGTTACGCGGGGAAGTGAAACATCTCAGTACCCGTAGGAAGAGAAAACAATTGTGATTCCGTTAGTAGTGGCGAGCGAACGCGGATGAGGCTAAACCGCATGCGTGTGATACCTGGCAGGGGTTGCGTGTGTGGTGTTGTGGGGTTTACGTGTGCATGGTCTGCCAGCTGTGCGCCAGCATTGGTTGTGGTTAGCGGAAAGTGCGTGGAATCGCCTGCCGTAGACGGTGAGAGCCCGGTACGTGAAAGCCATGGTCTGTTGGTTGCGTTTGTCCCCGAGTAGCAGCGGGCTCGTGGAATCTGCTGTGAATCTGCCGGGACCACCCGGTAAGCCTGAATACCTTCTGTGACCGATAGCGGATAGTACCGTGAGGGAATGGTGAAAAGTACCCCGGGAGGGGAGTGAAATAGTACCTGAAACCGTGTGCTTACAATCCGTCAGAGCCTCCTTGTGGGGTGATGGCGTGCCTTTTGAAGAATGAGCCTGCGAGTCAGCGGCACGTCGCGAGGTTAACCCGTGTGGGGTAGCCGTAGCGAAAGCGAATACTAACTAGTGTGTTGTCAGTGGCGTGTCCTGGACCCGAAGCGGGGTGATCTACCCATGGCCAGTGTGAAGCAGAGGTAAGACTCTGTGGAGGCGCGAACCCACTTAGGTTGAAAACTGAGGGGATGAGTTGTGGGTAGGGGTGAAAGGCCAATCAAACTCCGTGATAGCTGGTTCTCCCCGAAATGCATTTAGGTGCAGCGTCGTGTGTTTCCTCCTGGAGGTAGAGCTACTGGTTGGTTTAGCGGGACTATCATCTTAGCGACATCAGCCAAACTCCGAATGCCGGTGAGGTGAGAGCACGGCAGTGAGACTGCGGGGGATAAGCTTCGTAGTCGAGAGGGAAACAGCCCAGATCGCCGGCTAAGGCCCCTAAGGGTATGCTAAGTGGAAAAGGATGTGGGATCGCGAAGACAACCAGGAGGTTGGCTTAGAAGCAGCCATCCTTGAAACACTGCCTAT
>NZ_VXKH01000122.1 GCF_008693065.1 Corynebacterium tuscaniense
ACGCCGCCATCGTCAGCGCCGCGGTGGTGAGATCCGCGGTGGTGATCTCCGGGGCGATATCGGCGGCGAAGTGTTGGTAGTCCGACTGGGAATACGCGCGCAGCACCGTGCCAGGTCCCAGGCGGCCAGCACGCCCGGCGCGCTGGTCCGCACTGGTCGTGGCAGCGGAGACGGTGACCAGTCCCGTCATGGCGCGGCTGGCATCGCGCCGGGGAACGCGGGAGAGACCAGCATCCACCACGCGACGGACACCGGGGACGGTGATGGAGGACTCCGCAATCGAGGTGGCCACCACCACGACGGCATCCCCATCCAGTGCTGCGTCTTGTTCGCGGGAACTCAACCGGCCGTGCAGCGGCGCGGCATCGGGAAGGTGGCTGCACACCAACTCCACCTCACGCACACCCGGAACGAAAACAAGGGTGCGCTCTGAAGCGGGAGCCCCACCAGCTAGCCCTGCCACATGTTCGTAGAACTCCCGCGTGCCCTCCGCACGGCCGGGGTGCGGGTGGTAGCTCACATCCAGGGGGTGAATCACGGACTCCGTGGACACCACCTGCGCACCCATGTGGTCAGCCAACGCTTGGGCGTCCAAGGTGGCAGACATGGCGGCCAGGTAGAGGTCATCGCGCAGGTAGGCCACTTCCATCAGCATGGCCAGGACTAAGTCGGTGTCCAGCTGGCGTTCGTGAACCTCATCGATCACTACCGCGCCCACACCAGCAAGTTCCGGGTCCTTGAGCAACCGGTTAAGCAACACGCCCGGGGTGACAAACTCCACCAGTGAGCCGTCTTTGTGCTCGCCGCGGATGGAGTAGCCGATGCGGGTGCCGAGGGGGGAGGCGTCGAGAAGCGAAAGACGACGTGCAGCCGCACGAACCGCAACGCGGCGTGGCGCGACAACGAGTGTGGTGCCGTCCACGAGGTTGCTGATCGCGGGCGGCACGAGCGTTGTTTTACCTGTTCCTGGCGGTGCTTCGACCACGACGGGGCCACGCGCGGGCAGCGAATCCACCATGCCCGCGACCGGTAGGCCCGCCCCGATGGCGGCGAGATCGAAGTGTGACACGCAGACAAATCTACATGCCCACAAGAGTGGACAATTTTCCCTTTACTTCGCCGCGCGCGTGCTTTTAGAGTGAAAAACGAAGGGGGAGGACATGGTGGGTGCCCTTAGTTTGAAAGCCCACCCGCCGATTGTGGCGGAGAGTCCGCGAAATGCAGTGGATCTGGTGATGGACGGGCTCGACGAGTTCGATGAATTCGACGAATTCGGCGAAGAGAAAGCAAGCTAGCGGCCGGGGGATAGACTCAGCTGCATGGCTGAGAACAAGATCGCAGTAGTCACCGGTGGTTCCGCCGGTATTGGGGAGGCCACGGCCCGCGCGCTGGCCGCCGACGGCTGGACCGTTTACGTTGCTGCCCGCCGCGCTGAGGAGTGTGAGCGCATCGCTGCCGAAATCGGTGGCGTGGGTGTGGGGTTGGACGTGACGGATCAGGCCAGCGTCGAC
>NZ_VXKH01000123.1 GCF_008693065.1 Corynebacterium tuscaniense
CAGGTCCGCGATGCCGGTGGCGTGGACCTCCAGCCCAAACAGGTCGGCGGAACGCAGCGGCGCGGCGGCGACATCGGCTTTCCCTTCCGCCACCGCTTGGGCGGCAGCGGCGTTGGAGGTCGCTGCGAGGTATTCCACCGCCGGCAAGTTCGCCGCAAGCCAATGGCGGACTTGGCGGTGGGCGACGGGGTGGGTGGAGAACCGCTGGGCGTCGGCAAGCGAAAAACCTGGCTGTGTCATGATGGCGAAGCTGATAGGCAGCTCCACCTCCCCGTACACCTGCACGCCGGGCGCTTCGAGGAATGCGTCAGATGTGCTGGTCACGGCGCCATCGACGGAATTCTCAATCGCGACGACAGTCCAATCCGCGCGGCCTTCGCGTACAGCATTGAGGGCCTCAGAGGGGGAATCGACGGGCAGCGGCGTGATCTCGCCGAGCCCATCCACGAGCCGCCACAGCGCCTCCTCCGTGAACGTGCCCGCGGGCCCTAGATACGCGACGGTTGCAGTCATAGCTACCCAGCCTACAGTTGCACGCATGAAGCGACTTGTTGCCGAGGTGGCCATTGTTCTGTGCGTCACGTTCGGTATGGCGGGGGTCAAGGCCCTTTTAAGGCTTATCGACGCCGCCCGGTCCCCACTCAACCAACACAAGGTTGTGCTTAACGACGCCGTCTCGGCCCTCCCCTGGCTCGACATCTCCCTCCAGCTCGCCTCCGCGGTGACGTTGCTGGCGTGGGGCGCGTTGGCGCTCTACCTGCTGGAACGGCCTGTGGAGCGGCCTACGTGGCGGGATCTCGCATGGGGTGCGGGGCTGGCGGCGCTCATCGGTATTCCGGGTTTGGCCCTGTACGTGGGGGCGTACCACCTGGGGTTCTCGACGGAGGTGGTGCCGGCGACGGATGCCTCGCGCGTGCCACTTTTGCTCTTGTGGTCTGCGGCGAATGCCTTCAGTGAGGAAATCGTGGTGGTGCTGTGGCTAGTCACTCGGCTGAGACAGTTGAATGTGCCGGTGTGGGGCGCTGTGGCTGGATCGGCGATACTGCGGGGTTCTTACCACCTCTACCAGGGCTTTTCGGCCGGCTTGGGGAACTTTGTGATGGGCGTCGTGTTCGCGTGGTTCTTCACCCGCACTGGGAAGGTGTGGCCACTCATTCTGGCGCACTTCCTCATCGACGTGGTGGCTTACGTGGGGTACCTGTACCTCGACTTGTCATGGCTCGGGTTGTAACGCACCAGGGATTTGTGGATTGGACCGTTTAGAATGTCCCCCATGTCCAACCCGCATTCCAACGACCCCCGGGATCACTCGGGGGAATTTCTGCTGGGCAAAGATGGGGAACCCGTCCTGGATAGGTACGGTCGCCCCATCCGCCGACGCTCCTCCCAGCGCTCGGCGCAACCGCCGCGAGCGGATAGGCCGGAAAGGCGCCTCCCACCCAGGCCCCGCCAGCACATGCCTGGTGAGGGTGCCTACCAGCCGAGGCGG
>NZ_VXKH01000124.1 GCF_008693065.1 Corynebacterium tuscaniense
TCGCCGCACTGCTGGACACTGTGCCCGCACCTGCGCGGGCTGCCCCATCATCAGCCACGCTCGCCCCCATCGCCCCCGCGGCGAGGACGCCTCCGCGGTCATCTTCCAGTTCAGATGCGTAAGCGGAGGGTTCGTCGGCGTAGCCGTCTTGGTCGTAATCGTCGTAGTCCTCGTACCCCTCGATGTCTTCGAAGTCGACGTCATCCGTCTGACTGTGGCGCCCAAACCTGGCTGCGCCAGCTGCTCTGGTCACGGGTTCGTCGTGAACGTCCTCGAAAGGCTCGCCGAAGGAACCGCCCATCGGCTTCCTTCGGCGAGCTTTCTGGCTTTTCACGGCCTTTTCTACTGACGGATAAGCTTCCGTCCCGATAATGACGTTCTCCTCATACAGATCGCGGGCTCGACCAGAGCCCTTGCCCCGGCCACTATTGCGGTCGTTGCCGGAGTTACCTCGGTTGCCCCTACCAGGATTCGTATAAGTCACAGACGAAACTCTAATGTGGCTCGGTCTACACGCACCGAGCGACGCGCGGTTCGGCCAATTTTCCCGCTGATCAGGTCGAGGACCTGTCAAGACATCTCGCCCCCGGATCGAACGCGCCCTAGTGAAATATCGCGCCACACACCTACCCCAGGGCCCGCTGGTCACGTATGCGTTGGAGGCGACGGACGAGTTGGGGGCGGGCGGCGAGGGCTAAGGGGTCGTCGATAAGCGAATTGAGCTTTTGGTAGTACCTGAAGGGCGACATGCCGAGCTCAACGCGGATAGCTTCCTCGCGGGCGCCGAGGCTGCGGGGGGCGCGGGCGGCAAAGTCGAGGATGGTCAGGTCGGAGGGCTCCACGCTCCCACCTTATACTGGCCCCATGATCCGACCCATTGTGATTTACGGCGACCCGGTTTTGCACACCCCCACAGAGCCGGTAACGGAACCGATTGAGCAGCTCAAGCAGCTCATTGAGGATATGCACGAGACGATGGACGCCGCACACGGAGTGGGTCTGGCGGCTAATCAGATCGGAGTGAACAAGCGCCTGTTTGTGTATCACTGCCCGGATGGGGACATGATGCGGCGGGGCACGGTGATTAATCCGGTTCTGGAAACCAGTGAGATCCCGAAGACGATGCCCAGCGACGACGATGAGGAGGGCTGCCTGTCCGTTCCTGGCGAGTCCTTCCCCACGGCCCGCGCGGAGTGGGCGAAGGTCACGGGCCTGGACGAGAACGGCAACGAAGTCTCGGTAGAGGGCACGGGCTTTTTCGCGCGCTGCCTGCAGCATGAGGTCGGCCACCTGGACGGGTTTGTGTACCTTGACGTACTCACTGGCCGGTACAAGCGCGAAGCGAAGCGCGCGGTGAAGCGCAATGGCTGGGACCACGCGGGCAACACGTGGCTTCCCGGCACGGACCCCGACCCGTTCGGGCATTAGCGGTGGCGTTTCGTCAGGGCCCGGCACGCCCGGGTGATCGGGG
>NZ_VXKH01000125.1 GCF_008693065.1 Corynebacterium tuscaniense
ACCGGTGCGGCGTGTACCAACCGCCCGTCGTCCGTCTGCGACGCCACCGCGTCGCCGTCGCCCGTCCCGTCCGGGCCCGCGTCCCCGACTCCCCCTCCGGAGAGGGGTTCTCTGGTCGATCCACGTTTTCTGTTCATCGTCGCCGCCTCGCTTCCGTTGCCGATTCCCGATCGGGACCATAACTTGAAACAGTATTAGGTTAGGCAATCCTTATCAACTTATGCCAGACTCGAATTATTGACTTTGCCCCCGTTCCCCCCCATTTCGTTGTTAGCAGTTCCACCTCAGGGCACCGAAGATTCATAGCCTGTCCACCCGATTGGGCGGGTTATGTTTATTTCCGTTCCCTCCGTCTGAAAGGACAGTAGAACTAGTCGCTGGCTTCGGTATGGCTTATTCCCGCCCCTGTCTGAAAATGATCCGGGGGTGATGCCGCCGAAGACAGTGACATACTCAAACTGCTAATAGGAACCTGACCCAGCCCAGGTGGTATGAGGTCTCACAGTAATGTAGATGCCAGTACTAAGTATGTCCGACCACCCCCAGCGATGAAGCTCAAATAGTCCAACTTCTAATTCATCGCTAGGAGGAACACACCCATGGCCTATGACTTCGTCATTGGCGTGGACGTCGGCAAATACTTCCACCACGCCTGCGTCCTCGATCCCCAAGGCAGACGCGCGTCAAGGTCAGGCCGACGCGATGGGCGCGAGCCTCGACATCGTGATCAGCTCTGACATGGGCAAGGGCGGCGCCATGGTCAACGGCCAGCCAGCTCTCGACGAAGGCATGGGTGCACAAGTGTGGGCAGTCATGGCTGACGGCGCCGTGGAATCGGCTGGAGTCATCGGCCAAGAACCCCACGACGACGTGTGGATGCCGCTGCCCGGTGGAACTGCTTCAGTCCTGGTAACCGAGGAAGTCGCCGTCGGCGCGGCGCAACCCACCGGCGCGGTGCTGGCCAACGTGACGCTCTAGTCCCAGTTCCGTCCCTTGGCGCGCTTCAGGCCATTCGCGTTCTAAAAACCACAAAGCCCCGACCCAAAGTGGATGAGACGCGGTGGCAGGCCTAGCGTTAGTCCTATGACGTTGCCAAAGTTCGGTCCCGCTTGGGCTGGCGCTTTAATGGGAACCTCGATTGCGTCGAGTTTGACTGGGTTACATGGATTTCATGTAGTCCAGCTCGTTTTTGCGCTGATTGCGGCGGGACTCCTCATCATGTTCACGTTCGGTGTGCGCAATGAGCCGCCCCGGCACCAGAACATGGCGGCGTGGGGCATGTACACGATGGGCCTGCTCGCGTGCGGCTCGGCGTGGACGGCACTCACGGGTAGCGATGTGTTTCAGCTGGTCAGCTGGTGGATCGGCGCGCCACTGACCATCGTCGTGTGCTTGTGGCAACTCTGGGGTTTGTGGAAGCAGTCCGCGCACTATACCGAACCCGCGTTCCCGTGGGGCTTGGCGCTC
>NZ_VXKH01000126.1 GCF_008693065.1 Corynebacterium tuscaniense
ACAGCTTGGGCGGCGTTACCGCGGTTGGCGCGGCCCGGCAGAGCAAGGTCGAGGGGATGGGTGGTGCCATCGGGGGCGGTTAGGCCCTCATCGGTCACGCTCCACTGCGGGGTGGGGCGGCGGAACTCTCGGCCGTCTTTGAGCGGTTTGGTGGCGTACCAGTCCTCGGAGGTGCGCACGATGTGCCCATCACCGCGGGGATTGGATACGGAATCGCCCAACCAGCCGGCGCCGGCGGAGACCCAGACAACGCGCGGAGCATCGAAGGCCACGGAGGTCATCAGCACATCATCACAGTTGGCCACCACGGTCATGCTCGGGTGCATTTCCACGGTCTTGCGTAGGGCGCGTTCGATGGAGTTGATTTCCCCCACGCGGTCAAGCTGGTCGCGTGTGAGGTTGAGCAGCACGAGGGCTTCTGGTTTGAGCCGTTGCGCGATGGCGGGCACGTGCAGTTCATCCACCTCCAGCACCACGTGCGAGGCCGATGAGTCAGCCAGGAGAGCGGAGATGATGCCTGCATCCATGTTGTCACCGCCATCGTTGGAAGCGACGGTGAACTTGGTACGCAGGGCGCTCACCAGCATGCGGGTAGTGGTGGATTTACCATTTGTGCCAGTGACCAGGATGGTCGGCCGGCCAGCAAGCTCGTCCAGAATATTCGGGTCGATCGCGCCGGCGACCAAACCGCCGATCATGCCACCAGCACCGCGCCCAGTTGCGCGGGAAGCGGTGGTTGCGAGCTTTGCCGCGGTCACCGCGACTGTGGAACGCAAACGTTGAAACGGCCCTGCTTTTCCAGTGCCGGGGGTGCTCGAACTCATGGGATAAAACCTTAGACGATCTCAGGTAGGCACCGCGAGGGCGCGCTTATTGGTTGCGCAGGATGGTGAAAAACTCGTCGTCGGTCAGGAGTGGAATGTTCTTGCGTTCCGCGTGCATAGCCTTGCCACGCAGTTGCGATGCGGGGCCGGTGATGTTGCTGATCACCAGCGATGTTTCACGCGAGAGCTTTTCCGTGTACACCATGTCCGCGTCCAGGATGGCTTGCACGATCTCATCATGGTCCACGGCAACATCGTCCGTGACCACCACTTCCATGCCGGGGCGCAGCCCAGACCTTGCGGTGTATATGCCTGGATTGCCCTTCGTTGGCTCGGCCTTCTCCGCTTGAACGCGGACGCGGGAACGCTGTAGCCCAAACCGGTCATTGGTCAATTCATCGGGAGTGCGCGTGACAAGCTCGCCGGCCTCACGTTGGTGCAGGTAAAGCTGCATCAACGCGAGGCTTCGCGCGCGCGAGGTTGTCTCCTCGGGCTCTGTTGCACGCGCAGCACTTGCCTCGGCGGGCGGCAGCTCAATGCCGGCTTTCGCGGCCACAGCCTCAAGGCGCGCATCCGTGGTTACGGTTCCTTGTTTCCGGGCCGTTGCAAGCGTATCGACGATCCCAATCGGCGCCGG
>NZ_VXKH01000127.1 GCF_008693065.1 Corynebacterium tuscaniense
GGGCGCGGCTGGTTCCGCCGCCGCCCCCGGGGCGATCGAGTTGGTGTCCGGAGTCTTCGACGAGATCCTCGGGGAAGCCCCGTCGACGAGTGCGGCGGATCCGGCGTGCGGCGCGGGAGAGTCCTTCTTCCGCCGTGGCGGCGATTCCCTGCAATTCCAGGTTATGATGCGCGCGATCCGACAGAAGACGGGCGTCCGGCTCCGTTTCCGCGACGTCATCGCCGACCCGACCATCGCTCACATCGCCGGCCTTGTCTCGGAGGCCATGCGGGAGTCCGGTGCCGAGTCTGAAGCCGTCGCCGAGGCAGTGTCTTCCCTCGATTGTGCCGGCGGTGCCGGTTCAGCCGCAGGAGGCGCCAGGGAATCCTCCGCGAGTGCCCACGGGAAGGATCCGGTGGAACAATTCGGGGACGACCCCCACGCGCCGTTCCCCCTGACCGACATGCAGAAGGCCTACTACGTCGGCCGGAACTCCGGGTTCGAGCTGGGCGGCGTCACCGAGCACTACTACATCGAATCCGTCACCGAACCCGGTACCGACATCGACCGCCTGGAGGACGCCCTCGACAACCTCATCCGCAGGCATCCGATGCTGCGCGTCGTGTTCACCGCACAAGCCACGCAGCGGATCCTGCCGGAGGTTCCGCGCTACCGCATTGCCGTCGCCGACTACCGGGCCGCCGATGAGGCGACCGTGGTCGAGGCGGTGCGGCGCAAGCGCGATGAGCTGAGCCACCAGGTATTCGATCTGGGCAGCTGGCCCTTGTTCCATCTGTCGGCGTTCGCGCTCCCGGACGGGCGGCACCGCCTGTTCTTCAGCGTGGACATGATCATCGGAGACGGGGCGAGCCAACGGATTTTCATCGACGACCTGGACAAGCTGTACCGGGGAACGGAGCTTCCGCCCGTCACCGGCGACTACCGCACGTACGTCTTGGAGATGAAGCGCCGGGAGGCTTCGGCGGTCGGGCGCGGCGATGAGACGTTGACTCGGACGGTGGTCGAGGACTTCCCGCCCGGCAACACCCTTCCATCAATCGGTGCGGCCGCGGACGTGGATGTGCCGCGGATGCGTCGCCTGTCGCACACGTTCACCGCTGCGGAAACCGCACTGTTGCGGGAACGGGCCAGCGCCGCCGACGGCAGCGTGTCCGCACTGCTTCTCGCCTGCTATGCGACGAGCCTGTCGCTGTGGTCGAGGGGGGATTCGGTCGGCATCAACATCACCACGTACAACCGTGATCCCGAAATCGCCGACTTCGCCGGCGTCTTCGGTGATTTCACCGGCGTCATTCTGATGCCGGTGAAAGCGGCCGCCGACTATGACCTCCGTTGGTGGACGGCGGAACTGCGCGACCGGCT
>NZ_VXKH01000128.1 GCF_008693065.1 Corynebacterium tuscaniense
GGCTCCGATGCCGCCCCGCGCCTGCGCCAGCTCGAGCCGTGGCTGGACTACCTCATCGAACTCGGCTGCGACGGCCTGCTGCTCGGCCCCATCTTCGACTCCGTCAGCCACGGCTATGACACGCTCGATCACTACCGCATCGACCCTCGCCTCGGCACCAACGACGACTTCGACTGGCTCATGGCCGAGTGCCACCGCCGCGGCATCAAAGTCATGCTCGACGGCGTGTTCAACCACGTTGCCGCCACGCACCCGCTTGTTGCGGAAGGCCTCGCGGGCAGCACCAACTGGGAGGGCCACGAGGAGCTGGCCACCCTCCACCACGACGATGAGCGTGTGAAAGACCTGGTCACCGACATCATGGAGTTCTGGCTCGCGCGCGGCATCGCCGGTTGGCGTCTCGACGTCGCCTACTCCGTCCCGCCCGCATTCTGGGCCGAAGTCCTGGGCCGCGTCCGCGCCGACTACCCCGACGCGATCTTCCTCGGCGAGGTCATCCACGGCGATTACGTCCAAATCGCCGCCGACGGCACCCTCGATTCCGTCACACAATACGAGCTCTGGAAAGCCATCTGGAGCTCGCTTTTCGACGAAAATTTCTGGGAACTCGACCACTCCCTCACCCGCCACGCCGCCATCTGCGAAGCGATGGTCCCCAACACCTTCATAGGCAACCATGACGTGGACCGCATCGCCGCCAAAGTTGGCCCCGAGAAGGCGATCCTGGCCTTGGCTTTTCTCATGACCCTGCCCGGCATGCCCAGCATCTACTACGGCGATGAACAGGGCTTTCAGGCTATGCGCGGGGAAGGCTTTAGTGCCGACGACCCCGTGCGCCCGCCCCTGCCGGCAACCCCGGAAGAACTCTCGGACCTCGGCGCCTGGATCTTCCGTGAGCACCAAGCCCTCATTGGTTTGCGGCGCCGCCACCCGTGGCTCACCCGGGCGACGTTCGAAGTCCTGGACAAGACGAATGAGACGATTCGATATGAGGTGACCGATGGCGCGGATAAGCTTTCCGTTGAAGCATGGCTCCAGCCGACGCCCGGCGTGCGCGTAAGCAGCGAAGGCGAGACTATCTACGCGATGCCCGCAGAACCATAAACGAACCAACCAGGCCAAGCACGAGAAACAGCGCCGAAAAGCCGATCGACCACGCCGCCGACTGGGCGAACCCGGCCTCCAGACTGCGGATGACCTCCGCGCTTGCCCCAGCCGTCTCGCGCAGCGCCGTGATCGCCGAACCTGCCGACGACTCCGTAGCCT
>NZ_VXKH01000129.1 GCF_008693065.1 Corynebacterium tuscaniense
GGGCCTGACCCCCGGAAAGTAGACACGTCGGGGGTTAGCTATGCTGCTTGGGTCAGTGTAGCTGAATTAAGTGCTTCGAAGGTATCGGGGGCTAGAAGGTTGCACCAGGAGTGTCGTCTGCGCGTGTTGTAGCGCATGCACCATCGGAAGACTTCTTGGCGGCAGATGATGGGATTGTCAAAGACTTTCCGATCACGCAGGACTTCACGTTTAAGGGTGGCGTTAAATGATTCTGCCAGGGCGTTATCGGCACTTGTACCCACCGCGCCCATGGATTGGCGTACACCAAGCTGGGCGCAGTGATCCCTAAATGCTTGTGAGGTGTACACACTGCCGTGATCGGAATGGAAAATTGCTCCTTTAAGGCTTCCTCGGACTTTTCTGGCATGGGTTAAAGCTTCGGTAACCAGCGATACTCGCATGTGATCGGCGAGTGCATGGCCGACGAGCTTGCGTGAGTAGGCGTCGATGACCGTGGCTAGGTACATGTTCTTACCGCCCTTACACGGCAGATACGTAATATCGCCTACATAGAGCTCGTTTGGCCTATCAGCTGTGAATTTGCGGCCTACTAAATCTGGCATCACGCGGTGGCCAGGCTTACGCCTGGTGGTGACACATCGACGCCGTTTACTAAAGCCTTTAAGCCCCATGGATTGCATGATGCGTGCGACCTTCTTGTGATTGATCGGGGGAAAGCCCGTATCGGCTTTGAGGCTTGCAGCGATGCGTTTAGCACCATAGAGCCCGTGCTCATCATCGAAGATGGTCTTGATTCTTGCACCAATAAGGGCGTCAGAACATATCTTTAACCTTCGTTTATCGCGGGTGTTGACCCATTTGTAGAACGAGGAGCGATTGAGCTTTAACACGTGGCACATCCGCTTGACCGAGTACTCGGTTCGGTGGTCATAGACAAACTGGAAGCGGATTACCAGCGTGTCTCTTCGGCAAAATATTTCGCGGCCTTGCGCAGGATGTCGCGTTCTTCGCGCAGCTTAGAGACTTCTTTTTCTAGCTGGCGGATTCGCTCGGAGTCAGTCGTCGCCTGGGCCTGGTCGCGCAAGCTTTTGGTGCGGGCACGTTTGCCGGTGCCGTACTGCTTAAGCCAAGAGAAAAGTGATGAACGATTGACTCCAAGCTCTGCTGAAGCCGCGTGAAGTGTGAGATCCTCATTGTTTTCGTAGAGGGCCACAGCATCACGTTTGAACTGTTCGGAGTA
>NZ_VXKH01000130.1 GCF_008693065.1 Corynebacterium tuscaniense
GACGGCGGTGGTTCCATCCGCCTGCCCGCCGCCTGGTGTGGCATCTTCGGTTTGAAGCCGCAGCGCGGGCGCGTGTCCGCTGCCCCGAACGCCAGCTTGTGGGGTGCGCTGGGCACCATCGGGCCGCTGACGCGGTATGTGGAGGACACGGCACTCATTTTGGATTGTGTGAGTGGGGTGACGGAGGGCGTCGATAAGCATTCCGCTCCTGAATGGAACATGACACTGACTGAGGCTTTGGAGCATTCCCCAGAGCGATTGCGCATTGGCGTGAGCACGGCCGCGCCATTGGGCACTGTGTTGAAGAATCCTGCGCGGCGCGCGGTGGAGGCGACCGCTACGGCTTTGAAAGCTTTGGGGCACGACGTGTTTGAGCATGATTTTTCGTACCCGCCCACGCTGGCTTTGTCCTTTGTGCCGCAATATTTGAATGGTTTCAGCGAGGAGGCGCACGCGGCTGAGCACCCAGACCTCCTTGAACGACGCACTCGCTGCGGCGTGCGGCTGGGTAAGTGGACGGGGCTGACATCTCCGCAGATGGTGCGCAAGGCAGAGGCAAAGAGCGCGCAGATTGGTCAGAAGCTCATGCGCGAGGTGTTCTCAGACGTGGATCTCCTGCTGACGCCGACTGTCCCCCACCCGGCGGTCCCCATTGGGCAATTGGATGCGCATGGATTCTTGCCAGCCGCGCTGAAGGCGAGCGGGGTCGCGTCTTTCACCTCACCGTGGAACGCGGTGGGTAACCCGGCTGCTGCTGTGCCTTCTGGCTTTCACGATGGCCTGCCGCTGAGCGCGCAATTGGTGGGGCCCTTCAACAGCGAGCCACTACTGTGCCAAGTGGCGCGCCAACTACAGGACGCGACCGCCTGGCCTGCACACGTGCCCCCACAGGGACTCGAACCCTGACTGAATCGATTTTAAGTCGACTGCCTCTGCCGATTGGGCTATGGGGGCGTATCGGTGAATGAGTGTACGGCACGAACCCGCACATCCCTATAATTGCTCCATCATGACTGCTCGTGCTGCCGGTTCCTGGCTTGTTCTCATTCCGTGTGCGCTGGGCGGATTAGGGCTCTTCGCGGCGCGCCACGCCGGCGACGGAACTGTGGCGTTCTACGTGATCACGGTGCTCACCGCCGCGCTCTACGCCGGCACGTGGAGGGTATGGGGCGACCAGCAAGCATTCGCGGGCCGCGCGGTGCCGGATCTCCTGCGGGGTG
>NZ_VXKH01000131.1 GCF_008693065.1 Corynebacterium tuscaniense
GAAGGCATCCGTCGCGCCCGCGCCACGCACGGACCGCGCATCGTGGCGGTGACGGGTGCGTGGCACAGCCCCGCGCTCACCGAGGAGCAGATCAGAGACAACGAGAAGGCCGATGCGACGCTGCTCAGCCAGCACGAACGCGGCGAGACCACAGCGAGCTTGGTCCCCTACTCCCATGCCCTGCTCGATTCCCGCTCCGGCTACCCGGCAGGCATCCGCGATCCCCTCTGGCAGCAGGCGATGCTCAAGCACGGGGACGATCGAGCCGCCTTTGAACAAGCGGTAGCCACATTTCTCACCCGCATCGCTTCCGGGCTGCGCGATACAGGTCATCCCGCCGGTCCAGGCGAGATCCGCGAGGCCCACCGCATGGCCCTCGACCTCGCCGCCCTGCGTGGCCTGCCAGCACCCGGCCGCCGCGAATTACTGGAGGCATGCACATCCGTCTACGCCCAAGGCGATGTGCTCGGACGCGGCCGCGCTGTTGCCCGCGTTGCCCAAGATGTGCTCGTGGGCACGCATCAAGGCAAGCTCGCGCCGGGCACACCGGAATCCGGGCTGGCACCGGACTTCCGCACTCACGTTGAGGAGCTGCGGCTACCCGGCGCAGGTGAGGAATCAAAGACGATGACGTTGGAGCCGCTGCGCAGACAAGCATCTACGCCTCAGATAAGTCTGGATACCCGCCGCGAGATCTTTTTGCAGCGCTGCAGGACCGCAGGGATTGTGTACGCCGTGCCGGACCACGTCGTGGGCGTTGGCGGCGCCCAAGCGGTAAGCACGCGCTGGGACGTGCTGCACAATGTGGCCACCGACGCCAGCATTGCCCGCGCCGCCATCTACGGTGTCACGGTGGAACAGGCCGCGGAGGGGAGGCTGCGCGCACGCCGCTCGTCCGCCACAGATGACCCTGATGGGCTCATCGCGGGTTTGAAGGACGCCGCAGCCGCTGGCCTCCTCGAGGAATTCGACTGGTGGCTCCACACCGCCTCCACCACTCTGCCGGCTCGCGCCGGGGTGGACACCGTGGCGGAAGCACTCACCGCGCTGGTGGCCATGAGTGAAGGAACCGTGGCGGGGATGCTGGATTCGGGGCGTGGTGGCGCGATCGCTGAAGTCGTTGACATTCTCGTTCGCGCCGCCGTCGCCCAAGTCCGCGGGCTTGCCGGCAGTGATGATCCGCGCGATGCCACCGCGTTGGGCCAGCTT
>NZ_VXKH01000132.1 GCF_008693065.1 Corynebacterium tuscaniense
CGATGGCACCACCCATCCCCTCGACCTTGCTCTGCCGGGCCGCGCCAACCGCGGTAACGCCGCCCAAGCTGTCGCCGCCGCCGTGGACGTGTACGGCGTGGACACCGCCGCCGCCATCGCGGCAACGGAGCAGGTCGATGACGTCGCCGGCCGCTACACCACCATCACCTGGGGCGACCGCGACATCCACCTGCTCCTGGCCAAGAACCCCGCCGGCTGGCAGGAAGCACTGTCCATGGTGAACCGGGAGGCCGACGGCCTCGTCATCGCCGTCAACGGTCAACAAGGCGACGGCGAAGACCTCTCCTGGCTTTGGGACGTCAAGTTTGAGGAGTTCGATGACATCGCTGTGAAAGCCTCCGGCGAACGCGGCACCGACCTCGCAGTACGCCTGCTTTACGCCGGCATTTCGCACGAGCTCATCCACGATCCACTCAAGGCCATTCAGGCCTGCCCACCCGGCAAGATCGAGGTCCTGGCCAACTACACTGCTCTGCTCAACCTGAAAACTGCGCTGCTCAAGGAGGTTTCCCATGGCTGAGAAACTAACCATCGGCCTCATTCTGCCCGACATCCTGGGCACCTACGGCGATGACGGCAACGCCCTCGTTCTCCGCGGCCGCGCCCGCATGCGCGACATCAACGCCGAAATCATCCCCATCAAACTCGGCGACCCCGTCCTCGACGACCTCTCCGCCTACACCCTCGGCGGCGGCGAAGATTCCGCGCAGGTCCTCGCAGCCTCACACCTCATCGCCGACGGTGGACTTACCCGCGCCGCCGCCAACCAGCGCCCCATCTTCGCAGTGTGCGCCGGCCTGCAGGTCCTTGGCGTTTCCTTCCGCGCGCACGGCAAGCTCGTCGACGGCCTCTCGCTTATCGACGCCACCACCTCCTCCCTCCCCTCCCGCTCCATCGGCGAAGTAGTATCCACCCCCACCCGCGCCGGCATCACCAAAGAGTTGTCGCAGCCCCTCACCGGTTTTGAAAACCACCTTGGCGGCACCGTCCTTGGCCCCGACGCCCAACCCCTAGGCACAATCCGCACCGGTAACGGCAACGCCACCGGCGGCACCAATGGTGAAGGCGTTGTCCAAGGCAGCGTCATCGCCACCTACATGCACGGCCCCGCCTTGGCCCGCAACCCGGAGCTGGCCGACCTCATCCTCGCC
>NZ_VXKH01000133.1 GCF_008693065.1 Corynebacterium tuscaniense
GATATGGGCAACCAACCGGCGCCGGAGGTGGAGCTGCAGGTCGTTATCCGCCCGGTGCGAAAGAATGCCGGCAGCGCCGTCCGCAGCCATGCGCACCGTCGCGGCGACGACGATGACAACCACGGCCAACCACGTCCGATGCACCGGGGCCTCCGGGTACGTCATCGCGATGTCGATGATGCCGACCAGCGAAGCGACGGTAGCCACCGACGACAGGACGGATAACGCGACCACCGCACGCATCCGGGTCCGAATCGGGGCGAGCAGCGACCACGGGCCTACGGTCCCGTCCACGGCGCTCACTTCCCCGCCTCCCCGATCGCGCTTTTCTTCGCGAGAGTGCAGAAATACACCATGCCGGCGCGTGAGGCTCCGTCCAGCTTCAGCCCGTTGGCTTCGGCGAGGTCCTCGAGCTCGCTGCCCCGGAACACCCGGTGGCCCATCTTCGCCATGACGGCCATGTCGACCCGCTCGTTCACGTCGGGATCCTCGACGAACGTCTGCACGTAAGCGATGCCGCCGTCGGCGAGCAGCCCGGAGACCCTGCCGAGCGCGGCTCCCGCATCCTTCATTTGGTGGAGCGCGCCACACACCCAGATTTCACAGGCCCCGCCGGGCTCTCCCGCGAGCGGCGTGAGGATGTCGGCAACGTGGAATTCCGTCCGGGCCCCAAGCCCGTCGGCGGCGGCGCGTTCGCGGGCGATGCGGATCGCATTGGGCGACAGGTCGTAGCCGACGATGTTCGCCCTGCGATAGCGAGACTCAGCGGCGAGCGTGCGGGCGAGCCACCCGGTTCCGCAACCGAGGTCGAGGACCCGGGCCGGCGCATCCGGCCCGGGATCCAGCGCACGGAGCTTCCGGTACACGGCGGCGGCGTCCATCGGTTCGCGCGCATAGCGGCTTAGGAACCTCGGCTGGACCTTGTCCTCGTAGGCCGCGAGGAGCCTGCGGTTGTTCTGGACGATCTGGGCGATCGACTTCATCTGGTTCTGTCTCCGGGTGTGTGGGCCGCGTCCACGCGGCGGTTTCGGGTTAGATGCTCGGATTCGCGGGCCGTCATGCAGACTCCCCCGGCCTCGTTTTCACGGCGATGCCCCACGCCGCGAGCACGGCGATGCCTAAGAACCAGGCCGCGCAGACCACCAGACCCGCAGCCCC
>NZ_VXKH01000134.1 GCF_008693065.1 Corynebacterium tuscaniense
ACCAGCAGGATTCAATTCTTTCAGTTCGAAGCTTTACGGATAATAAACGAGCCACTAACAGCCCCGAGAAAGAAGAACATGACCCAGAATGCAATAGAACTCTTCATCCTGCGAGCAAGAAGAGTCCTCAACCACAGCCTCCTTACCTCAGACAGGCGATTGCTCCAGCGCTTGCACGACGGAGAATTTAAAATTCAGATAACCAAAAACACTTTGACCGGCGAAACCTCACAGCTACTTAAAGCGACATACCCGAAAGAGGAGCAACTTGAATCCCTGGCTGCACGCCTCCGTCCGCTAATCTTAGGAAGCGACGAAGTCCACTATGAGAAAGTCCTGACAGAGATAGAATTTGCAACGAACGCAGAACTTCTTAACCAGTACATTGAACCTATCAGCTGGTGGAAAGATCGATGGAAAGCTGCCTACAACAAACCTGCCGCGGCATCCAGCTCACCATCCGACATTCAAGCCTACCGCCTCATTACAGATGCAGGAACTTACAACGACGTTTTCCTAATGGATCGCTGGCTCTACGGAGATCTCGTTCACGCTGATGATTTAACTCAAACAGTACAGGGTATCGATATCGAAGACCGATTTCGGGCTGCCGCCCACTCGATTTCGCGTATCGCCATAATGACTGAGGCAACCTATTACATGATCCTCCTACTGCGGGAAGCCGGCCTACTCTCGGTCAACCCCACTGCATTCAATGAAAAAGTAAGTGTTCAACAGCCTGATTTGGAACAACGAATTAGAGCTTACAGCGCTCCAGTTGGGACCGAAATGCCAACAGATACTAACACTCTTGGCGATTCTTGGACAAACTTTGCCGAGGAGTTTCTGCCATCAACTTAGCACGCTATCAGCACCCGCCGGGCACAGATAGCAGAATCCAGGAAACCCTCTATGGCAAGCAGTTTATTTGCTGCTTCCCTATTCAGGCAACGACTGGACTCCGACGGCCTTTCAACTGGCCCCACAATGCAGAAACCTGTGGCGCGTGAGAGTGCCCACTCGCCAAATACCGAACACCCGAATTCCCCTCGTAGAGCGCCAACGTCTTCACTCGGCGACTTGGGCTGCCGCGTCTAGGATCGCCAAGAACTAAAGCGGCTCTTCAGGATTT
>NZ_VXKH01000135.1 GCF_008693065.1 Corynebacterium tuscaniense
GTGCCCACGGTGGGTTGTGCCGGGTCGATCTGCCCCATCATCCACGGACCACGCGAAGGGGCGCAGCCGTCACCCGCGCCGCGCGTACCGGGGCCGAACACCACCGTCGGGGTGGGGCCAGCACCCTGCCACGGATTCGCCGGCTCAATCATGTAACCGGACACCGGCACAATGCGCCCATCCACCGTGGTAGACGTGTACACAATCCGTTGCGCGTAACCGGGGAAAGATGGGCCCAGAAGGTTCAGCAGGTGTGGCGCCGGCTGGGCGCGCAAGAGTTTTCCGGGTCGATCGAGCTGCTCCGCGGGGACCGGATCGTCATAAAACGGGTCATACTGCTTGGGCAGAGTTTTGTCAGGCGTGCTTGTGGCGTGAGCAAGGCCACCCTGCAGCTGATCGACGCTTGACTGTGCACCAGCAGGCTGCGCACTGGCTGTCATGACCACGGCGGTTGCCACGACCGTGAACCAACAGGAGAAACGAGACACAGGGTTACGCATGAGTGAATCCTAAAGTAGGCCCCCGTTTTTCGTGGGCGTTTGACGCAGGCTTCTTTTCCTCGGCGGGTGCTCTAAGATTCTGAAGTTATGGGTTTGATGTACCGCCAAAAGAAGAAACTGGGCAAGAACTCGTGGATCAACATTTCCGGTTCCGGGGCGTCCGTGTCCACGAAGGTGGGGCCGGTGACCTTTAACTCCCGCGGGGGAGTGTGGGTGAACTTGCCTGGTGGGATGACGTACCGTGGGCGCTGGAAGTAGCGCTACGGCAGGTGGAAGTGCCCGTCTTCATTCTGCACAGCGAGGCCGTCTTCGAGCAGTGAGTACAGCGCCCGCGTGCGTTGTGGGGCGTCGGGCCACACTACGTCGATAGCGGATTGGGGTACGGGTGCGGGTGCCTCACGCAGCACTTTCATGATTTTGCCACGCACTTGCCGGTCGGTGCCCGCGAATTTCTGCACCTTCTTCCCCGCCAGCTCTTCCGCGGTAGGTGGTGGGGAACCGGCGGCGAGCCACGCGCAGGAATCCGCGATGGGGCACTCCCCGCACGCCGGTGCCGTGGCCGTGCACACGACC
>NZ_VXKH01000136.1 GCF_008693065.1 Corynebacterium tuscaniense
CGGGAGGGGAGTGAAATAGTTCCTGAAACTGTGTGCCTACAATCCGTCAGAGCACCTCTTGTGTGTGATGGCGTGCCTTTTGAAGAATGAGCCTGCGAGTCAGCGGCATGTCGCGAGGTTAACCCGTGGTAGGGGTAGTCGTAGCGAAAGCGAATGCTAATTGTGTGTTTTTTAGTGGCATGTCCTGGACCCGAAGCGGGGTGATCTACCCATGGCCAGTGTGAAGCAGCTGTAAGAGGTTGTGGAGGCGCGAACCCACGTAGGTTGAAAACTGCGGGGATGAGCTGTGGGTAGGGGTGAAAGGCCAATCAAACTCCGTGATAGCTGGTTCTCCCCGAAATGCATTTAGGTGCAGCGTCGCGTTAGTGTGCCGGAGGTAGAGCTACTGGTTGGTTGAGCGGGACTATCATCTTAGCAATGTCAGCCAAACTCCGAATGCCGGTTTACATGGTGCGCGGCAGTGAGACTGTGGGGGATAAGCTTCATAGTCGAGAGGGAAACAGCCCAGACCGCCGGTTAAGGCCCCTAAGGGTGTGCTAAGTGGAAAAGGATGTGTAATCGCGAAGACAGCCAGGAGGTTGGCTTAGAAGCAGCCACCCTTGAAAGAGTGCGTAATAGCTCACTGGTCGAGTGGTTGCGCGCCGACAATGTAGTGGGGCTCAAGTACACCGCCGAAACCGCGGCAACATGTTTTTGTTGGGTAGGGGAGCGTCGTGCATGGGGTGAAGCGTGATCGTAAGGGCGCGTGGACTGTGTGCGAGTGAGAATGCAGGCATGAGTAACGAATGATACGTGAGAATCGTATCCGCCGGATGACTAAGGGTTCCTGGGTCAAGTTCGTCTTCCCAGGGTGAGTCGGGTCCTAAGGCGAGGCCGACAGGCGTAGTCGATGGTTAACGGGTTGATATTCCCGTACCCGTATACATGCGACCCAGAGCGAGTCGGTGATACTAACCACCCAGAGCTCCTGCCATGGTCATCTTTGATGATCGGGTGGGTGTGATGCGTGGGGCCTGATCCGTAGTAGTTCAGTGATGGGGTGACACAGAGTGGTAGCCACGCCG
>NZ_VXKH01000137.1 GCF_008693065.1 Corynebacterium tuscaniense
CGAGTCGGTGATACTAACCACCCAGAGCTCCTGCCATGGTCATCTTTGATGATCGGGTGGGTGTGATGCGTGGGGCCTGATCCGTAGTAGTTCAGTGATGGGGTGACACAGAGTGGTAGCCACGCCGTTTATTGGATTGCGGTGTAAGCGTGCAGCATGCAGGTTAGTCAAATGCGGCCTGCGTTATATGTCAGGCGTGATGCGTAGCCCATGTGTGGGTGATGGTGGTGATCCTGTGCTGTCGAGAAAAGCCTCTAGCGATGTATGTGTACGGCCCGTACCCGAAACCGACACAGGTAGTCAGGTAGAAAATACTCAGGCGGTCGGGTGAACTGTGGTTAAGGAACTCGGCAAATTGCCCCCGTAACTTCGGGAGAAGGGGGGCCATAACTGGTGATCTAATCTTGCGTTGGTGAGCTGGTTGTGGTCGCAGAGAAGAGAGGGAAGCGACTGTTTATCAAAAACACAGGTCCGTGCGAAGACGGTTAAGTTGATGTATACGGACTGACGCCTGCCCGGTGCTGGAAGGTTAAGAGGACCTGTTAGACCCTTTGTGGGTCGAAGCGGAGAATTTAAGCCCCAGTAAACGGCGGTGGTAACTATAACCATCCTAAGGTAGCGAAATTCCTTGTCGGGTAAGTTCCGACCTGCACGAATGGCGTAACGACTTCCCTGCTGTCTCAACCACAGGCCCGGTGAAATTGCACTACGAGTAAAGATGCTCGTTACGCGCGGCAGGACGAAAAGACCCCGGGACCTTCACTATAGCTTGGTATTGGTGTTTACTGCGGTTTGTGTAGCATAGGTGGGAGACTGTGAAGCGCTTACGCTAGTGGGTGTGGAGTCACAAAGTGAAATACCACTCTGACCGTAGTGAATGTCTTAACCTTGGCCCATGATCTGGGTTGGGGACAGTGCCTGGTGGGTAGTTTAACTGGGGCGGTTGCCTCCCAAAATGTAACGGAGGCGCCCAAAGGTTCCCTCAGCCTGGTTGGCAATCAGGTGAT
>NZ_VXKH01000138.1 GCF_008693065.1 Corynebacterium tuscaniense
CCGGGCTCGTTGACCGCGTGCGCGTGTTGCCCGGGGCCACAGGCGGCTATGTCGCCGGCAGGCTCGTCACCGATGTGCTGCGGATGTCCGCGTCGATCGCGGCGCTGCTGGTCGTCGCGTGGGCCTGCGGCCTCGACATGGCTGTCGGTGACGTCGCGTGGACTGTCCTGTGGTCGCTGCTCGCCGCGGCGGTCCTGTCCCTGGTCACGGACGGGGTGATCCTGATGGTGCCCGCCCCGGTGTCGACGGCCTCATCGATCCAGGCGCTGGAAATGCTGCTGCTCATGTTCTCCACCGCGTTCATTCCGGCGACCGCTTTGGACGGCTCCCTTCGCGACGTCGTGCGCCACATGCCTTTTTCGCCGGTGATCGAGGTGATTAGGGCGGCGTCCCCGGACGCCTTCCCGGATCGCGCCGGGGAAGAGGCCGCCCTGTGGCTCGGTGTCGCGGCGGTCGCCGGAATCGTCCTGTTCATCCGCCGGTTCACCTCGAGGAGCGAATCATGATTGGCGCCATCTTCGTGCATCTGCGGCGCATCGCCCACATTTGGCTGCGGCGCCCCGACTTCTGGTTCATGACGTTGATTGCTCCGCTCGTGTACCTGTTCATCGTCAACCGCATGTTCGGTGGCCTGGTCAGGCAGCTCACCGGAGAGTTCGAACTCCGGAACGCGGTCATCCTGGTCGTGACGGCGTGGGCGTTCATCCTGGCCATCACGGGATCATCCACCGTGTTCGTTGAACGCAGCAATGGCTTCCACGAGCGGTTGATCACCATGCCGGCGCCGTACGCGGCCGTGCCGGCCGCACGGATCATTGCCGAGTTCATCCGGATCATGGCGATGACGGCCGTCGTCGCGGCGGTGGCCGCCTTGCTTTCCGACGGCCCACCGGAAGTGTCCTGGTGGTGGAGGATCGCGGTGACCGGCGCGATGGTTGCCGCGGCGGCCGCATGCACCGGCACGTACATCGCGTTCTCCATCACCAGCCCCCAGGGTTCCGTGG
>NZ_VXKH01000139.1 GCF_008693065.1 Corynebacterium tuscaniense
GACAAAGATGAATCTTGCACGTGAGTTTGGCCTGTCGTCAGACCAGATGGTCAGTTATTGGTCGTGGAAATGGCGCAAGGGCGGCGACGAGGCACTAAAGCCGAAGCCGAAAGGCAGACCCAAAGGCTCAGCGGCGTCAAAGCCGCTTACCGAAGAGGAGCAGCTACGCCGTCAGATCGCACGGTTGGAAGCGGAAAACGCTTATCTAAAAAAATTGCGGGACTTGAGGAATCAGGGACGCGCCTGAAAGTCCGGGCGATTGTCATCCTCAAGTCACACCACCGCTTGGAATACCTCCTAGAAGCAGCAGGTATCCCACGGTCAACCTTCTTCTACCACCAGAAACGCCTTAGCCAACCGGATAAGCACGCCGCGCTTAAAGATGCCATCCGGGAAAGCTTCGAACGCAACAAGCATCGCTACGGCTACCGGCGAGTACTCCTTGACCTGCGTAACCAGGGCTGGGTGGTCAACCACAAACTCGTCTACAAACTCATGTGCGAGATGGGGCTGCGAGCCAAGATCCGCCGGCGCAGACCGTATGTTTCCTACACCGGGACGATCAGCCACATCGCTGACAACAAACTTGACCGCAAGTTCACCCCGGATCAGCCAAATACCGTTTTCGTCAGCGACGTTACCGAGTTCAGGGTCGCAGGCCGCAAGGTCTACCTGTCACCAGTGATGGACCTGTTCGATCGTTCAATTGTTGCCCATACTGTGGATACATCGCCGTCGACAGCGTTTACCGCTGATTCCTTGACTAAGGCGATCGCGGTTTGTGCGCCTGAACCCGGGTGGATGATGCACACCGACCAAGGCTTCCAGTACCAGCATTCCTCCTGGCGGAATTTGATTCATGACAACGGTGGTGTGCAGTCGATGTCGCGTAAAGCCAACTGCTACGACAACGCGGTCATGGAGAACTTCTTCGGCCACTTGAAAACCGAAATGTACCACGGCCAAGTCTTCGACACCGTCGCAGA
>NZ_VXKH01000140.1 GCF_008693065.1 Corynebacterium tuscaniense
GTGCCTCACTGATTAAGCATTGGTAACTGTCAGACCAAGTTTACTCATATATACTTTAGATTGATTTAAAACTTCATTTTTAATTTAAAAGGATCTAGGTGAATATCCTTTTTGATAATCTCATGGCCAAAATCCCTTAACGTGAGTTTTCGTTCCACTGAGCGTCAGACCCCGTAGAAAAGACCAAAGGATCTTCTTGAGATCCTTTTTTTCTGCGCGTAATCTGCTGCTTGTAAACAAAAAAACCACCGCTACCAGCGGTGGTTTGTTTGCCGGATCAAGGGCCACCAACTCTTTTTCCGAAGGTAACTGGCTTCAGCAGAGCGCAGATACCAAATACTGTTCTTCTAGTGTAGCCGTAGTCAGGCCACCACTTCAAGAACTCTGTAGCACCGCCTACATACCTCGCTCTGCTAATCCTGTTACCAGTGGCTGCTGCCAGTGGCGATAAGCCGTGTCTTACCGGGTTGGACTCAAGACGATAGTTACCGGATAAGGCGCAGCGGTCGGGCTGAACGGGGGGTTCGTGCACACAGCCCAGCTTGGAGCGAACGACCTACACCGAACTGAGATACCTACAGCGTGAGCTATGAGAAAGCGCCACGCTTCCCGAAGGGAGAAAGGCGGACAGGTATCCGGTAAGCGGCAGGGTCGGAACAGGAGAGCGCACGAGGGAGCTTCCAGGGGGAAACGCCTGGTATCTTTATAGTCCTGTCGGGTTTCGCCACCTCTGACTTGAGCGTCGATTTTTGTGATGCTCGTCAGGGGGGCGGAGCCTATGGAAAAACGCCAGCAACGCGGCCTTTTTACGGTTCCTGGCCTTTTGCTGGCCTTTTGCTCACATGTAATGTGAGTTAGCTCACTCATTAGGCACCCCAGGCTTTACACTTTATGCTTCCAGCTCGTATGTTGTGTGGAATTGTGAGCGGATAACAAT
>NZ_VXKH01000141.1 GCF_008693065.1 Corynebacterium tuscaniense
CGACCGGCGACCATCCTCGTCGACGTGGGCCGCGGGCTCGTCGAAGATCATGACCTCCGGCGCACTGGCCACCGCACCGGCGATGGCCATCCGCTGGCGTTGCCCGCCCGACAAAGCCCACGGATCCTTCTCCGCGAGCTCTGACAGCCCGAGCTCCGCTAGGGCCTCGGCTGATCGCTTGGCGACGATGCCGGCTTCCACGAGGGAAAACTCGAGGGCCATGGACACGTCATCGACGACTCGGAGCGTGAGCACCTGCGTCGCCGGGTCTTGCCCGACGAAGGTGACCCGGTCCCGGTCCACGGGGCATTCGGTGCCGTCGGCATCGACGATGTGCACGGATCCGGCATGGTCGATGGGGATGTGCGAGGGTATCAGTCCAGCGATGAGGTGGGCCAGGCTCGTCTTTCCGCATCCCACGGGTCCCGTGATGGCGTTGATCGTGCCGAAATCGAAGGAGAGGTCCACCATGTCGGGTGCCCATCGCCCATCGGCGTGCCGCACTCCCGCGCCACTGACCCGCAACCGGGCCGGGGCCGTCCCGCGTGTCGCGCCGGCGCACGCGGGCGCTCCGCCGGTCATCGGGTGACCCCGCGGCTGCGGAGCCCCTTTGCGACGGCAAAGCCCAGGACCAAAAACACCAGGCTCGATGCCAAGGCTACGGCGAAGCTGATCAGGGCCATGGGCGTGGTCGGCGAGTCGACGCCGACGGCACGCGGGGCCATCGTTCCCATCAGCGCGGAGAATAACATCGCCGACGCCACGAACTGGGGACGCGTCCACCGCCGGTACAGGGTGACCATGAACGGAAGCTCGATGAGCAATCCTTCCATGATCAGCGCCCCGATCGCGGCGACGCCGAACGGGGTGGTCGCCGCGGACACGACGCCCATGGCAAGGCACGCGATGAGGCTCGCGCCAGAGATCG
>NZ_VXKH01000142.1 GCF_008693065.1 Corynebacterium tuscaniense
TGAGCGGATGCGACTGCGCGATGGCCGGCGCTTCGCACGGTGGGCGGTTTTGCCGTGCTTGCCGCCGGCCAGTCGGGCGCGGATCGGGGCGAAGGAATCTGGTGCGATGAGTCCAGCTTCCACGAGATCCCACATGGATTCGCGGAGTTCATCAGCAGTGGTCGTGGCTTGACTAGCCGGGCCGAGCAGATCGGTGAAGAGGTAGCCACCGCCGACGTTGAGCTTCTCCATAACCTGCTGCTGGGTGAGACTGAGCAGGGGTTCTTCCGCTATGGGTATGAGCTGTGCTGCGTAGTCCGCGGGCAGCAGCATGATCCAGGGATCGCGCGCACCAGCCTTGCCCGCACCGACGATTTGGACTTCGCCGGACAAGGTGAGCTCATCGAGCATCTCCGGGGAATAGTCGCCGACGCGACTAGGCAGGATCATGGACTCCCAGGCACTAGCTGGTAGGCGCACACCGGCGAGCTGTTCGATGACGCTATAGACACCGTCCGGCCCGCGCAGAGGGGGCCGGGTACCCACCGGAGCTACATTGAGCCATGCTGGCATGAAACGGCCCAAAGCAGACTGGGACACCGGGCGGGTCTGTGCCCGGGCAGCTGCGAGTGAGCGGGTGCGCACGATGCGCAGGACTTCTGCACCCATATATTCCTCTTCATCAACGCCCTGGCGGTAACGCCCCTCAACGACCTTCCCATCCCCTACGAGGCGCTGAAGCACCTCGTAGGAAGTGCCAACGGAAAGACTGAAGGCTGTGGCGAGGTCACGCAGCGTGAACGGCCCGCGTGTGCGCACCCAGCGGCTGACCAGTTGGCTCAACGCATCAGGGATGGTGGCCACTTGGGCGGGGATGCCGGGTGGGACGGGGACGCCGAGGCCGTCGCGAAGCAACGGCGCATCGAGTGCTTGGGCCAGGTGTTCACG
>NZ_VXKH01000143.1 GCF_008693065.1 Corynebacterium tuscaniense
AATGGCAAGAGCCAGATAACCGGACAAAATACCGGTGACAATGCCGCCCAAGAATCCGGCACCTGCCTCAGAACCGTAAAGGGAGCCGGTGGTAGCGATGAGTCCGGTAATAAGACCAGGGGCAAGGCCTGGGCGATCCGCGATGCCCACCGCAATGTAGCCGGAGAGCACCGGGACCATCAGTGAGAACGCCAGGGCGCCGAGCTCATTGACCGTGTTCCAGAAGCTATCTTCCGGAATCGCCATGCCCTCAGGCGTGGGCGTGCCGCCGATGGAGAGGGCGACCGCAATGAGCAGACCACCGGTCACCACGAACGGGATCATGTGCGAGACGCCGTTCATCAGCGCCTTGTACAAGGTTTGACCCACGCTATTCTTGCGAGGCGTCTCTTCCTCCGTCTTCTCGGAAGAGCCCTCCCAGCGCGAGGCGCTCAAGGACCTGCTGAGCAGTTCCTTCGGATGCTTGATGGCCTCGTCCACGCCGGTGGCCTCGAGACGCTTGCCGTGGAAGCGGTCCTTGGAAATGACCGTATCGGCACCAATGACAACGGCGTCGGCTTCCTCGATGTCTTGCTTGCTAAAGGCTCCCTCGACGCCGATGGAACCATGAGTTTCAATCTTGATGCGGTAGCCAAGTTCTTGGGCTGCGGCCTCGAGGTTCTCGGCCGCCATATAGGTATGCGCGATGCCCGTCGGACACGCCGTGATGGCGAGGATGAGGGGCGATGACTCTGTAGTGCTCATGGTTCTCATTAAACGGCAATCGTTTGCGTTGGCACAAGAGCCGGTGCGTCTATTCTCTGCGGATCTGGTAAGTCGTGCGTTGCGAGCCACGCTGGCCCCGCATGACAATCCAGCCCTTCCTCTCCAAGGCCTTGAGTGCGTAGCGCGCTTGCCCGGT
>NZ_VXKH01000144.1 GCF_008693065.1 Corynebacterium tuscaniense
CCCCTGAGCTTGGCCCTCGCCCCAGAAAGGAGCTGATTTCCAACGCGGTACGAAACGGGGTGTTCGCTAGGGATGGCTTCACTTGCCAGTTGTGCGGTGAGCGAGCCGGTGATGTCTACGCTGATGATCCAGCAAGTACAGTGCGTTTGACGGTTGGCCATATCGCTGCCCAGGCGCACGGTGGCAGCAACTCGATGGAAAACCTGCGTGCTGAGTGCTCCCGCTGCAACGAGACTAAGCGTGATGAAGGTCAAGCTCCGGAGCACGTCGGCCACATTTGGTCGTCTGCGGTGAACCTCCCGCTGAAGGACAAGAAGGTGCTTCTTTCGTGGCTCCTGTCTGGTGCGCGCCCCCGTGACAAGGTCGAACAAATCTATGTGCGAACGCGGCTGCTCAGTGCGGAGGACCGTCAGCGTGTCATCGAGAAACTGCGTGCAGCGACGGAAAAGTAACTCGACATCGTGTGGGATCGTCCTTGGTAGATCGGAGCCTTTGAATGTGCCCTCATCAGAACAGGAGATACTCGAAGGACATGGTTGGAACGTGCGGTAGTGGAGACCAGGATCTCCTGCGGGTGCGGGATCTGATTCTCAAAGCGGATCCTGATGGGACACGGTTCGCTCAGACTTTTCGGTCGTCGTATGACCGGCTCTATAACGGGCAGTGGACCGGCCGCTACTCGTGGGATCAGCTCTACAAGACCGAAAAGACGCACTTCGGCACGCTGATTGAGATCGCCATCCGCCAGGAGTTCGACGACATCATCGATGACGGTGTCCAGGACCATCTCGACTACCGCATCTCCGGTGTCGATGTCGACTGCAAGTTCTCGAGGGGAAAGGCCCAGTGGATGATCCCTGTGGAATGTGTCGGTGAGATCATCATTTGACTTT
>NZ_VXKH01000145.1 GCF_008693065.1 Corynebacterium tuscaniense
AAACTATCCAAGCCCCGGCCGAAACGCAGGCTACAACCATAAGCCGCTAGAAATGTCCAAGAACACCATGGATTCCGTGTCCAAAAAGACACCGGACTCCATGTCCAAAAACCCTATGGACATAACACAAATAGTCCTAGTGGTCGACGATTAGTCGACCACTAGGCGAGGGAGGCCACCACGCGGATGAGCTGCTCAATGTCGGCATAGGTGTTAAACGGCCCGAGGCCTACGGTGACGGCGCCACCCATTTCTTCCAGCCCCATGTCCGTGAGCAGCGGTGTGGGAGTGGTCAGCGTGGTGATGATGCCGTTGTCGAAGAGGCGCTCATGCACCGTTGTTGCGGGCACGCCTTGCACGCCGAAGGTGAGGCGCGGTAGACGCTCCATGTTGGCTCCCGCGGCGGCTTCACCCGATGCGCCGAGAATGTGCACGTCCGGCCATGTACCCAGGAAGGTATATAGGTCATCCCGGAGGCCACGCAGGTAGGAGGACAGTTCGTCCATGGATGCGATGAGTCGTGCGCGACGCGTGCTGCGGCCTTCCGGTGCAGGCTCCAAATTGGCCAGGTGGTCCACCAGCGTTGGTGCACCGCCGGCGAGACCCGGCGCGACGCCAAACCCAGCCATACGCAGCGGATCGGTGGCGAGCCGGTTGAACATGGCGCTGTCACGGAAGACCAGTGCCGATAGCTGCGGCCCGCCGAGTTGGCCAAGGTCTACACCGATGATGTCTGCTCCCCAGTCATCAAAGTTGACGCAGTAGTAGGGCGCGTAGGCGCTGGCGTCTACGACTACCCAGGCGCGGGATCTGCCGCGGGCCACGTCTACGATGCCGGCCACGTCGGTGACGGCGCCCAGCTGGGGGTGTGCCGCGGGGAGGGAGACGAGG
>NZ_VXKH01000146.1 GCF_008693065.1 Corynebacterium tuscaniense
CTCGACGGGATGTGCGCGACGTTCGAACCAGGGACCCTCACTGCGCTGGTGGGGTCCTCCGGTTCCGGAAAGTCCACCGTCGCCCGGCTGTTGGCGCGTTTCCACGACCCCGTTGAAGGCTCGGTGCTGCTGGGCGGCGTCGATCTTCGCGACATCGCCGTGCGCGACGTGCACCGCTCGGTGTCGGTGGTGTTCCAAGATCCGCAGTTGTTCACGCTGCCGTTGCGGGAGAACATCCGGCTGGCCAGGAGAGACGCCACCGACGACGAAATCATGGCGGCCGCGAAGCTCGCGAACCTCGATGCGGTCATCGCGGCGCTGCCGAAGGGCCTGGATTCGGTGGTCAACGTCGACGTGACCTTTTCCGGTGGTGAGGCGCAGCGCGTGGCCATCGCGAGGTCGATTGTTACGGACGCGCCGGTGCTCATCTTCGACGAGGCAACCGCTTACGCGGATCCGGCTTCCGAGGCCCTCATCCAGTCCGCAATCGAGCGTTTGGCCCGTTCGCGGACGGTGATTGTGATCGCGCACAGGTTGAGCACGATCCGCAACGCCGACCGCATCCTCGTTCTCGATGGGGGAGCGGTCGCGGAGGCGGGTACCCACGACGAGTTGCTTGCGCGCGGTGGCCGCTACCGGGATTTGTGGCGCGCGTTCGCGCTCGACGACGAACCATCCGCCCCGCGGGGCACTGAATCAGACGATGAAAAGGCGGCAAACCGATGATTCGGGACTTGTGGTCGATGACGGATCGGCGCTCGAGAATGACGCTGGTGTGGCTCATTGCGTTGGCCACGCTTGCCGCGCTGGCCCAGGGAGCGGCGTTCGTCGCGCTGCTGCCGCTGCTGTCGGCTCTGGCCGAGGGAGATGATGCGACGGCGTGGCGTTT
>NZ_VXKH01000147.1 GCF_008693065.1 Corynebacterium tuscaniense
CGAGAGCCTCATCAACCTGGTCCGCCAACCACAACAGGGCAAGCTCCCGCAATGCAGTCAGATTGCCCACCCTAAAATAATTATTCAAGGCTGGGGCAATGCGCGCTTCTTTATAGATTTGGCCATCACTCAAGCGGGTGCGCAAGAGCTGCGGGGATACATCCACCAACTCGATCTCGTTCGCCGCACGCACCACCTCGTCCGGCACCGTCTCCTGCGGGGAAATACCAGTGATCTGCTTTATTACGTCATTAAGGCTTTCAAGGTGCTGGATGTTCAGGGTAGAAATCACATCGATTCCTGCGGCTAGGAGTTCCTCTACGTCCTCCCAGCGCTTAGCGTGTTCCTCACCGCGCGGATTGGAATGGGCAAATTCATCGACCAGAACGGTTTCCGGCTGGCGCGAGATGATGGCTGCAGTATCGAGTTCTCCGGTGGATAGCCCGGCGGCGTAGCGCCGCGGGATGGTCTCAAGGCCATCACACAGCGCCCGAGTGAATTCGCGCCCATGATCTTCCACGATGCCAATGACCACATCGCGGCCGGCCAGCACAAGGCCGTGCGCCTCGTTGAGCATTGCACAGGTCTTACCAGACCCAGGCGCCGCGCCGAGGTAGATCTTCAAAGCGCCACGCTTGGTGCGCGCCGGAACTTTCTTGTCGTTCATATAGCACTCATCTTATGAGCAGGACGGGGGATTGGGCAGCGCTCGGTTGAGAGTAGTGACGTTAACAGCGTCTTCGCCCAGGAACCCGAGGCTGGCATGCTCCGTGTTGTCCTCGATGAGGCTTCGCACCTCTTCGGTGCTCATCCCCTGTTCTCGTGCGACACGCGGAGCCTGTAGTTCAGCGTACGCAGGGC
>NZ_VXKH01000148.1 GCF_008693065.1 Corynebacterium tuscaniense
TACCTGCACCGCCACCGGCTCCTAGTGGGGTTCCAAACCCACCCCGGGCACCCAGCGCACCAAAACCACCTGCGCCGGCACCGGCCCTGCCACCAGAACCAACACCACCCAGACCAGAACCGACACCACCGGCACCGCTCAACCCTGCGGCACCACGCCCGGCAAGAGGCATAGCCCCACCAAGCCCACCACCAGCACCGGCTGCACCAAGCCCGCCAACACCACCGGCTGCACCACCAGCAAGCGCACCCGCAGCTGCACCACTAGTTAGTGCGCCACCTAGCGCACCGACTGGTGGTAGTGACGGGGCAGTCGCACTGGCTACCTGGGTGGGGGTAGCTCCAGAGGCAATCAAATCCAACATATCCGGATTCGGTTTGCCTACCTGCTCCACGATCTCAGCAGGGGTTGTGGCATGGGTGAGATCACCCCAGCCTGTATGAGCTAGTGCTTGGTTGACTACCTGTGGTAGCGCTTCGCGGGTGAACTCCGGGACCCCTCCATGAGCCGCTCCGTCGTCCATGATGTGGCTGGACCCTGGTTTCATCGGTGGCAGTAGTGATTCAAAGGTTGGCACTGTTGGTGCTAGCTGTGTTGTCAGCCGTGGCCCAAACGTGCTTAAAAATACTTCTTCCAGGCTTTTTGATGCCGCAGGATCAGCTGTACTACGGACGGCACCTAAGGCTGCGGCAGCTTCTACGGGAGAGTGTCCGATTTTTTGTGTGCGGGGTTTGGTTTACAAGTAGTCCGCGAATCGGTCGGGGTATGCCACGGATAGTTGGTTGATGGCTTGTTTCCAGCCGTTGGCTTTCGCTCCTTCAATATAGC
>NZ_VXKH01000149.1 GCF_008693065.1 Corynebacterium tuscaniense
GCAAGCCCGCAGCCGCGGAAGTCTGCGACCGCGCGGGCAGCGCGGGTGCGCACCCTTCGCTTGGCACTGCCCCTGACGACCTTGCCTACGTCATCTTCACCTCGGGGACGACAGGCCGGCCAAAGGGTGTGCGGATCAGTCACCGCAACTGCATCAACACCATCCTCGACGTGAACCGGCGGTATGGGGTCACCTCCGCCGATCGCATCATCGGATTGTCGTCGCTGGGATTCGACCTGTCGGTCTACGACGTGTTCGGGGCGTTTGCGGCAGGCGCGACGGTGACGATGGTCGGAGACGAGCGCGACGCCGATGAAATCCTCGACGTCTTGCGGGAAGAGCGGGTCACGCTGTGGAACTCCGCGCCCGCCCTTTTGGAACTCGCCCTGGTCCGGGCGGCGGACGACGACGTGTTCCCGGATGTGCGCACCGTATTGCTCAGTGGCGATCGCATCGCAGCGGGGCTTCCGGCGCGCGCCATGGACATGTTCCCGAACGCGTCGATTAATAGCCTCGGCGGTGCGACCGAAGGAAGCATTTGGTCCATCCACTGCCCGCTGCAACGCGACAGCCTGGAAAACCGCATTCCCTACGGGTACCCGCTGGCGAACCAGGGCATCCACGTGCTCGCGCCCGACGGGGTGCATTGCCCCGTCGGCGTGCCGGGGGAAATCCACATCAGCGGTCTCGGCGTCGCGCAGGGGTATGCGGCCGATCCGGAGCGGACCGCTGCCGCCTTCGGGGATGTCCCAGGCATCGGGCGCTGCTACCGGACCGGAGACGTGGGCATCTTCAACGCGGAGGGTTTCGTGGAA
>NZ_VXKH01000150.1 GCF_008693065.1 Corynebacterium tuscaniense
AGGACCTTGGGCTTTCCGGCGACCGGGTGACGGCGACGGAGTTCAACTCGCTGCGCTCGCTCATCGATGCCCGCACCCGGTACCGGCCCGAGGGTCGGGTGAGGGAGGCGTTGTTCGTTCTCCCCGATGACGGCGAGGCTCACAACCACGACCAGTGGCGGGACCACCTCGTCGATGACCTCTGCGTCGCCGGCGTCGCGGGAAACCACTATTCGTTCGTCCTCGGAGAGGATGCCGCGCTGACCGGGGCCCTCATCGGGGAGTACATCGAACGCCGGCGCCAGGCGCCGGAAACGGACGACAGGGCAGCGGACCCGTCGTCCGAAGGAATCGACCGGTCGCGGGACCGGGGAAACGAGATGGAACATGACTGACCGACGAAACGGCGGGGAAGCACGGGACCGCGACGCGGGCGAACCCGTGAAAGTGCTGGTGGCCGGAGGTACCGGCGTCACCGGACGGCTCGTCCGGGGGATGCTCGGCGTCGTCGATGGGATTGAGCTGGCCTACACTTCCCGGCAGAAACCGGACGATGGCCCGGGGCGGCACTTCCCGCTGAGGATCGCCGCCGGCCACAACGAGATCTGCAGGGTCTTCCGCAAACACGATTGGGTGGTCAACTGCACCGGCCCGTTCGAGGTGCATGCAGACTCACTCGCCCGTGCTTGCATCGACTCAGGCACCGGGTACATCGACGTCAACGATTCGATCGACGCCCGCCGCGCGATCATGGCCCTCGACGGGGATGCTCGGCGGGAGGGGGTTCCCGTGCTCACCGGGTTCGGCCTGTGCCCGGGCTTG
>NZ_VXKH01000151.1 GCF_008693065.1 Corynebacterium tuscaniense
ATCAGTATGCAGCTTCACCAGTGCCACGACCGTGACCAGTTCAGACGTATCCAGAATCACGGTATCCGGCTGCGCTGATCCCACCTCATTTTCATGTCCGGTCAGCACATTTTCCCGGCTGAGAGGGGTGTCCTGACCGGCAGTTTCATCCGTGTCATCAAGCTCCTCTTTCAGCTCTGCCACACGGAGCGCCGGTTCTTCTTTCGTCCCCGTCAGGCTGACATCACGGTTCAGTTGTTCACCCAGCGAGCGGAGACGGGCAATCAGTTCATCTTTCGTCATGGACTCCTCCACAGAGAAACAATGGCCCTGAAGGGCCATGATTACGCCAGTTGTACGGACACGAACTCATCAGGGTCAGCCAGCAGCATCAGCGGTGCTGACTGAATCATGGTGAACTCACGCGCCGGATCGCCGGTGGTCACCCAGTTTTTCGGGTAACGGGCAGAGGCGTTAATGCCTTCGCGCTGTGCGTCCGCATCCTGAATGCAGCCATAGGTGCGCAGACCGCGTGCCTGAGTGTTCCCCAGCACCATCGTGTTGTCCGGCAGGAAGTTCTTTTTGACGCCGTTTTCCACGTACTGTCCGGAATACACGACGATGGCCACATCGCCATACATCCCCTTATAGGACACCGCTTTGCCCAGGTCTTTCACCGCTGTCTCCAGCTCGGAATTAGAGCCACGACGGGTATCCAGCTTCTCCTTGACGGCTTTGAAGGAACGGAACAGCGCCCAGCCTTTCGGATCGAACACGATGATATTCACCACACCGCTGGCGTTCAGCGCGTAGGCTTCGAT
>NZ_VXKH01000152.1 GCF_008693065.1 Corynebacterium tuscaniense
CACCAGCATCGCGGCCAGTGGGGCGAGTGCGGAAGTCGGGCCGTCGGTGTCGGCGCCATCACCGTTGGTTACTGGCGCGGGTGCCGGCATGGCGCGCTGCACGTCGCCGATGCGGTCCTGGGTGGTGTTGGCCATGTCGTCGATCTTGCTCACGCCGTCTACGAGTTCATCGATTCCGCCAGTGGCGTCGCCGACCTTGTTGTTCATCTCGTTCAAGCCATTGGCCAAGTCGCGGGCACCGTTGGTGGCTGAGTAGATACCGTCGTGGTAGGCGTAGCCAGGCACGGAGAGCTGGTTGGCCAGTTCCCGGGAGCCGCTTTTGAGCTCGTCGAGCTGTTTGTGCATGTCTTGGGGAATTTCAGCGATTTCCACTTGGCCCCGCAGGCCCTCAAGCTGGTCGCGCAGGTCCATCACGTCTGGGTCGCGGGAGTTTTTGGTGCTGCGCAGGGTGCTGTCAATCGCGGAGAGAACCTGGCCGCGGACGGCATCAAACCCGACTACTTGGTCAACCGCGCCGCCGACGGAATCCGCCAGGCGGGTGGCACCATCCGCAAGTGACCCGGTTCCGTTCTGTAGTTCAGTCATACCCTTGGACAATTGGTCCGCACCATCACGGGCGGCTTGGATGCCGTCGACGAGTTCACCGGAGCCGTCCTTGAGCTGCTCAGTGCCATCGACGAGTTTCTGCGTCCCTTGCACAAGGAAGCTGGCCTGCGCCGCCGCATCACCGGCCGCGCGGCGCGCACCCACGAGCTGGTCCG
>NZ_VXKH01000153.1 GCF_008693065.1 Corynebacterium tuscaniense
TAGGGCAGGTTTGTTGCGTTCATCGTCCGGCCTTTCTGGTTCGTCGCCAGTTTTCGGCGATCCATTTGTGTGCATCGTTGGGGGCGGCGAAGGTGCTGACGTGGTGTCCGGTGATATCGCTACGGCCATGGAAACTACGAAGTCGCCACTGTCCGGCGATTTCCTTTACCGGCTCTTCAGGATTTAGAGTGCGTTGATCTTGGTGTGCAGCTGTCCGGAGTGGATCAAGGATCGCAAGATGTAGTGCCCGAGGTTCTTGAACCCCAGAGCGATGCCGCGCAGATGCTCCAGGCGCCCGTTGATCGCCTCGACGGGCCCGTTGGACGCGCCGATATCGAAATACGCCAGCACGTCCTTCTGGCGCCGGTACAGCGTGTTTCCCAGCTGCTTAATCTCCTCTAACCCCTTCGGCATCGTCGATGAACGCAGCGTGCTGATCACCTTCTGCATCAGCTTCTTGCCCTCGGCTTTCTTCGGGTACTGATAGGCGGCGATGATCTGCTGATACACCGACCACGTCACCTCCAAAGCCACGTAGTCTTCGTCGGTGGCCCACAGTTGCTCGAGTCGCCGATGCTGTCGATCAGTGAGGAAGTCAATCCTGGTCAACAGGGTTTTCCGGTTCTTATACAACGGATCGTTTTTCTTGCCCCGCCGCCCGGTGGTCATCCGCTGCAGGCGCTGCCGGCACACGGTCAACTTGTCGGCGGCCAGGTGCACCACGTGAAAGGGATCCATCACCGCCTGCGCCCGCGG
>NZ_VXKH01000154.1 GCF_008693065.1 Corynebacterium tuscaniense
GATCCTTGAGAGTTTTCGCCCCGAAGAACGTTTCCCAATGATGAGCACTTTTAAAGTTCTGCTATGTGGCGCGGTATTATCCCGTATTGACGCCGGGCAAGAGCAACTCGGTCGCCGCATACACTATTCTCAGAATGACTTGGTTGAGTACTCACCAGTCACAGAAAAGCATCTTACGGATGGCATGACAGTAAGAGAATTATGCAGTGCTGCCATAACCATGAGTGATAACACTGCGGCCAACTTACTTCTGACAACGATCGGAGGACCGAAGGAGCTAACCGCTTTTTTGCACAACATGGGGGATCATGTAACTCGCCTTGATCGTTGGGAACCGGAGCTGAATGAAGCCATACCAAACGACGAGCGTGACACCACGATGCCTGTAGCAATGGCAACAACGTTGCGCAAACTATTAACTGGCGAACTACTTACTCTAGCTTCCCGGCAACAATTAATAGACTGGATGGAGGCGGATAAAGTTGCAGGACCACTTCTGCGCTCGGCCCTTCCGGCTGGCTGGTTTATTGCTGATAAATCTGGAGCCGGTGAGCGTGGGTCTCGCGGTATCATTGCAGCACTGGGGCCAGATGGTAAGCCCTCCCGTATCGTAGTTATCTACACGACGGGGAGTCAGGCAACTATGGATGAACGAAATAGACAGATCGCTGAGATAGGTGCCTCACTGATTAAGCATTGGTAACTGTCAGACCAAGTTTACTCATATATACTTTAGATTGATTTACCCCGGTTG
>NZ_VXKH01000155.1 GCF_008693065.1 Corynebacterium tuscaniense
TCTATCGCCGCGTCGCTGTGCGTCGTGCCCAGGCTGCTGTTCCTCGACGAACCCACGACGGGGCTGGACCCGGTCAGCCGCGAAGAGCTGTGGGGCTTCATCCGGCAACTGCGGGACGACGGAATGACCCTGGTGCTGACCACCCAGTACCTGGAAGAGGCGGAGGCGCTGGCAGACCACGTCCATCTGCTCAAGGATCGCCGCATCGTCGCCAGCGGAACGCCGGAGGAATTGCGCCGCGCCTTCGGGTCGCACGTGCTCCGCGTGTCCTTCGCCACCGCCGCCGAGGCGGAGGCGTTCGCCCGCTGCCTCGGGGGAACGTGCCTGGACGGCGCCCGCGTCGCGGGGAAGTCGGTGTCCCTCGACGTCGACCCCGGACCGCGGGTCCTCGAGGCGGTGGCGCAGGCGATGGAGGCCTCGGAAGCGTTGCCGGATTCGCTGAGCGTGTCGCCGCCCACCCTCAACGAGGTGTTCATATCGATGAACGCAGGGGGTGCGGCGCGATGAGTGCGACGTCGGTCGCGGCGTTTCTCCGTCGGGATCTGCTGCTGTTGCGACGCAACACCGCGTCGCTGATCTCCATGTTCGTGGTTCCGCCCCTCTTCCTGCTGTGCCTGTACGCGGTGTTCGGGTACTCGGCGGAGCAATCCGGCTTCGGGTACCTGCGTTTCGTGCTCGGCGGCTGCCTGTTCCAGGCGGCGATGTTCACCGCCGCGGCGTCGGCGATGGCGGTGGGACAGGACGTC
>NZ_VXKH01000156.1 GCF_008693065.1 Corynebacterium tuscaniense
TGGCTCAACGCATCAGGGATGGTGGCCACTTGGGCGGGGATGCCGGGTGGGACGGGGACGCCGAGGCCGTCGCGAAGCAACGGCGCATCGAGTGCTTGGGCCAGGTGTTCACGGCCGCCGATACGCACGGCCATCATGCGCTTGCCCAGCTGATTCTCGAGGGCGACGCGCGGCACGGATGTGTATTGCTTCAGCTCATCCACCGGAACCGGCCCCACGATGCGCAGCGTGTCCGCGAACTGCTCGGAAGTGTCAGCCTTGCCCAGGCGCCGGAGGGAATGGTCGACTTCTTGGATCACGGTAGCGTCGAGAAGCTCGCGCAGCTCAACTGTGCCCAGCAATTTTGCAAGTAACGACGGATCGAGCGCGAGCGCTGCCGCACGTTTTTCGGCGAGCGGGGTGTCGCCCTCGTACATGAATGCGCCGGTGTAATTGAACAGCAAACTTGATGCAAACGGGCTCGGCTGATCCGTGGTCACCTCCGCCACGCGAATGCGGCGAGTGGACAGATTACGCATGACATCCTGCAGCGCGGGCAGATCGTAGACGTCCTGGAGGCACTCGCGGACGGATTCCAAGATGATGGGGAAGGACGGGTAATTGCGTGCGACGTCCAGCAGCTGCTCCGCACGTTGACGCTGCTGCCACAGTGGCGCGCGCTTGCCCGGGTTGCGGCGCGGAAGGAGCAACGCGCGGGCGGCACACTCGCGGAAACGCGACGC
>NZ_VXKH01000157.1 GCF_008693065.1 Corynebacterium tuscaniense
CGGCGATCGCCATTGTCAAACCGAACCACACAGCCTGTTTTTGGGCATGCCGAAAGACCAGCTGTTGCTGGCTTTCAGCATGAGGTGTGAGGTGTCTCGCTTATCTTCCGTAGAGCAGTGTCATCGCCCCGTAGGGGTGGACAGTATTAGCCACCAAGTACCCCCGGGGTGATCGCCAGGTTGGTGTGCCACGGATATTTTCCACCCTGCCCCGGTAGGCGTGTTCCGGGTCGTCATCGTTGGTGCGGTTGTGATAGCGGCACAGCATCGCCAGGTTATCCATATTGGTGTGCCCGCCTTTCGACCAGGCACGGATGTGGTGGACTTGGCAGTTATCAGCAGCATGCCGGCACTCCGGCACCGGGCAGGTCGGCAGTGTGGCCCGTGCCAGGTCACGTTGTTTACGGTTGGCGAACCGTTGCGTGTCATACAGGTTCACCGCACCTTCCTGCGGGTGGAATAACGCCACCTCCAATTGGTCCCCATAATGCTGCGCTAGGTAGTCCGCACCGGTGATCGTCGTGCCATCGGTTAACCCCAGGATGGTGTCGTCGCCGTCACCGCCGATGATGGTGATGTAGTCCGGCAGCGGGACCAGGATCAGCGGGCGGGGCACAGCAGGTGCCACAGCTGGGGCAACAGAAGCCGGGGTTGTGGCTTCGTTGTCCTCAGAAGGGCGCAGGCCGAGCATCGTCATGAATGTTTCGTACATCTGTG
>NZ_VXKH01000158.1 GCF_008693065.1 Corynebacterium tuscaniense
CCGGGGCGAACAGCTCGGCGCGCCCGATCATGCCGGCTTCGAGGCGGCCAGCACCATCAACAAGGCGCTCCGTGGCTTGGGCGCGCCACGCATCCGCATCCATGCCCGCGCGCACCAGCGCAGCTTCGAACACTCCTGGGTGGCCCAGTACCACCAGTGCGCCCACGTGACCAAAGCCAAGCGAGGTGAGTGCTACCGCCTTCACATTGCCCGCACCCAGATCAAGCGGGGAACGCAGCCACACCAAGTTCTTCGCCTTTGGTGCGATGAGCGGATCAACACAGTCCAGCGACGCATTGGGCGGCAGCTGGCCCGAGGCCAACACATCAATCAGGCCACCAATCTGGAACAGGGCAGCACCTGCCTTTGCGTGTCCGGTCAACGTCTTTTGGGAGATGACGTACATCGGCGCGTTCTCATCGCGGCCGATCGCCGGCCACAGCAGCGAGTGCAGCTCCGACTCATTCGGGTCGTTCGCATTCGTGGAGGTGTCGTGCTTGGACAGCACCGAGACGTCATTAGGCGAAAGCCCAAGCTGCGCCAGATTGCGGGCCAAGCGCGAGGACGTACCGCCACACGCCGCTGCCAGCACACCAATGCCTGGCGCGGGGATGGAGGTATGCGCGCCATCACCGAAGCTGGAGGCGTACGCCACCACGGCGTGCACCGGCAAGCCCAGCTCTGCCGCGAGTGAACCGCGTGCCAGCAGCAAGG
>NZ_VXKH01000159.1 GCF_008693065.1 Corynebacterium tuscaniense
CGGCGGGCCGTAGCTTGCCCTACCACATAAAGTTTTTACTTCTCCGGTGCGCCATCAACGGTGATGCCCATGGAGCGGGCGGTACCGGCGATGATGCGAGCGCCGTTCTCGATGTCACGTGCGTTCAGGTCCGCAAACTTGGTCTCTGCGATTTCCTTGCACTGATCCCAAGACACAGAGCCGACCTTGTCGGTGTGTGGGACGCCGGAGCCCTTCTTGATGCCAGCGGCCTTGAGCAGCAGCTTAGCTGCCGGCGGGGTCTTCAGCTTGAAGTCGAAGGAACGGTCCTCGTAGACGGTGATCTCAACCGGAACCACGTTGCCACGCTGGTTCTCGGTAGCGGCGTTATAAGCCTTGCAGAACTCCATGATGTTGACGCCGTGGGCACCCAGTGCCGGGCCAACTGGCGGTGCCGGGTTAGCGGCGCCTGCCTCGATCTGCAGCTTGATGAAGCCGGATACCTTCTTCTTAGGAGCCATCGAATTACCTCTTTCCTGTGTTACCGGGATGTCCGCCACGATGAATAACGGGATCCCGTCCGGATGCTCACCTTCAGTGGGCCACCGGAGGATGAAACGTTTTCTTATACGCACGCCAAAGGCGCACGACGTTCCAGTTTAGAACACCGTGCGCCCTGCACAAAATCACTTTTTAGGAGCTGCGCTCGATCTCGGTCGGCGACAGCTCCACCGGGGTCTCGCGGCC
>NZ_VXKH01000160.1 GCF_008693065.1 Corynebacterium tuscaniense
GTTCGTTCTTCCGGCATACAACAAGATGCTCCAGGAGCGCGAGGACCGCATCGAGGGCGGCATGAAGCGTGCTGAGGCTCAGCAGGCTGAAGCTAAGGCTGCTCTCGAGAAGTACAACGCACAGCTTGCTGACGCACGTGCAGAAGCTGCAGAGATCCGCGAACAGGCGCGCGAGCGCGGCAAGCAGATCGAGGCTGAGGCTAAGACCCAGGCTGAGGAAGAATCCCGCCGCATTGTCGCCTCTGGCGAGAAGCAGCTGGAAGCTTCCCGTGCACAGGTCATCTCTGAGCTGCGTTCCGATATCGGACAGAACTCCATCAACTTGGCTGAGAAGCTGCTGGGCGGCGAACTATCTTCCGCTACCAAGCAGTCCTCCACGATTGACAACTTCCTGTCCGAGCTCGATTCTGTGGCACCGGCCGGAAAGTAGGCAACTATGAAGGCAGCTAGCCGCGAAGCCCTCGCACACGTAGAGTCCCAGCTGGATCAGATTCTGGCGCAGGACGATGCGATTGCGACGGCGGCACAGGCAGGTCTCGACCTTTTCGAGGTCGTTGATGTCCTTGATGCTGACCGCGAACTGCGCGTCGCGCTAACCGACGCCGCCGTTCCGGCTGCAAACCGCAAGTCACTGGTGCAGAACCTCTTCGGTGCAAAGATTGCTCCGGTCGCCACCCAGGTGTTCGAAT
>NZ_VXKH01000161.1 GCF_008693065.1 Corynebacterium tuscaniense
GTCCCATGGATTTCATGATTCGTGCGACTTTCTTGTGATTTATCGGGCCAAAGCTCGTATCGGCTTTAAGGCTTGCAGCGATGCGTTTAGCACCATAAAGCCCGTATTCATCATCGAAGATGGTCTTGATTCTTGCACCAATAAGAGCATCCGAACACGTCTTTAACCTGCGTTCTTCGCGGGTTTGCACCCATTTGTAGAACGAGGAGCGATTGAGCTTTAACACCTGGCACATCCGCTTAACCGAGAATTCGGTTCGGTGGTCATAGACAAACTGGAAGCGGATCACCAGTGAGTCTCTTCGGCAAAATATTTCGCGGCCTTGCGCAGGATGTCACGTTCTTCGCGCAGCTTTGCGTTCTCTTTTTCTAACTGGCGGATCCGTTCGGAATCATTCGCTGCTTGGACCTTGTCGCGCATGCTTTTTGTGCGGGCACGTTTGCCGGTGCCGTACTTCTTGATCCAAGAATGCAGCGAGGCACGGTTGATACCGAGCTCTGCTGATGCTGAGTTCAGTGAGAGGTCCTCATTGTTTTCGTAGAGGGCCACGGCATCGCGTTTGAACTGTTCGGAGTACCTGGACATGGTGGTAGATTACCTTTCTTCCAGCCCGACTGGGCTGGATATCAGGTGTCCACCAAACAGGGGTCAGGTCCAACCCGGACAGAAAAACTGTCCGCACTC
>NZ_VXKH01000162.1 GCF_008693065.1 Corynebacterium tuscaniense
GAGGAATCTGCGGCGGCATTTAGGGTTGGTGATGGTGACGTCTTTAGTAAGTACGAGGTGTTTTGAGGTTACCCTCGTTTAGTGGACACCCTATTTGTGCGGATCTTGTGTCCGTAGGAGAGGATGTTCATTGTGAGTCAACAGCGCAAGAAGTACACGCCGGAGTACCGGCGTGAAGCCGCGAACCTTGTAATCGAGTCAGAGCGCCCGATCGCTCATGTGGCTAAGGAGATTGGCGTCTCCGCCGGGCTTTTAGGCCGGTGGGTCAAACTCGAGCGTGAACGCCGAGGGGCCTCGGATGGGATGAGTGAGGCTGATCTTCGTGCTGAGAATGCTCGTCTGCGCCGTGAGTTGGCGGAAGCCAAGATGGATAATGAGTTCTTGTCAAAAGCGACAGCCTTCTTCGCCGCGAAGCAACGCGAGCAGAAAAGTTCGAATTGATGCAGCAGGAGAAGGCAAACTACAGCATCAAACGCATGGCACGGCTATTAAAAGTGTCTCGGTCTGGATACTACAAATGGGCTGATACGCAGCAGAAGCGACTATCTGGCGAAAATGATCGTGCTGCATTTTACGATGGCGTTGACCGAAAGATTCATCAGATTTGGAAAGACTCCGATGAGGTTTATGGTGCTCCGCGGATCACCGCAGAACTTACCGAGCGCTACCAGATCACCC
>NZ_VXKH01000163.1 GCF_008693065.1 Corynebacterium tuscaniense
TTGGTAATGCGCCAGATCATCGGCAGCTCGCGTTGCGGCTTGATTCCCTCCGCGTATTGCGGGGTTACGGCAGCATCGTCGACCACCACACCTGCGGCCTTCACGGAGGTTTTGCCCGCGAGGGCGGCCGCATCGTCAACGCTGGAGGCAGCGGAGCGGGCGATCAGGGCGACGTCGTCAAGCAGGGCAAAAAGGCCACCAGCCATAAATTATCCTTCTGGGGTTAGGGTGATGTTATCGGACCACGTTAAGTGTATCCCCTGATGCGCCAGCCAAGCCATCGCATCATCACCGCTGCGAGTAATGCCCTCGACCGCGGCAAGTGTAGTGTCGATCGCTTTCTCGGCGTCCTCGGCAGAAATCAAGCCAGCGGAGGTCGCGGCAGAGAGTTCATCAATATCGAGCACAGAAATGGGCTCGCCGCGCGTGGCAACCAGATCCACATAAAGGTCGCGGGTGGTCCACACCGCGCCCTCGCGCTGGATCTCGGCCACGTCGATATAAAAGTCTTGGTGGACGTCTACGCCGGGGCGGAAATGGAAGATATTGGCGCGCAGGTTGAGATCGGGCAGCAGCCACGATTCCAGGTAACCAAAGCGCGGGTGATCGGCGCCGCGAGCCATGTAGAGGCCGAAATCCGTCTCGGTGTACGTGTCGACCTCGCGTAAGAATCCC
>NZ_VXKH01000164.1 GCF_008693065.1 Corynebacterium tuscaniense
GGTGCGCGTGGCTTGTGGATAGTTTTGTGTTATCCACAGGCCGTTTTGGCCGTTTGCTGCGCGTTTGCGGGTTTCGGTTTAGCGTTGCCGGCATGAATCCTTTTGCAGCGCTCGTGGCGGGTTTAGCGAACCCGATTGAGACCTTGGCATCCTTTGATGCCCAGGTGCTTAACGCGGTTGGCTGCAGCCCTGCTCGTGTTCGCGAATGGGCAAAGCTTCATAAGGTCTACTACGGGAAGACGACGTTTACCCGCAAACAAACAGACGCGATCACGGTGGCACGTTCGACGAAGAAGTCCTTGGATCAGCTTGTCTACATCGAAAGCAGAATCTCCTCCGTTGAGGACCCCAACGAGAAATGGCGGCTGCGCCTCGCGTTGCTTTCCATCCCGGGGGACTATAAAACGCTTCAGCGTCGGGCGAAGACCATCGTGCCAGAGGTAGACACACCAGCACCGACACCAACGTTGGGGTTTGGGCGCTCACGTAAAAAGAGGCGCCCTATCATCATCACGGCTAGAGAAGAAGACGCTGCAGCCATCGAGTTCGCCTCACGCCAGGGCCTCGGGGATGGTCCTGCTGGCCCACAGATGTACGAAACATTCATGACGATGCTCGGCCTGCGCCCTTCTGAGGACAACGAAGCCACAACCCCGGCTTCTGTTGC
>NZ_VXKH01000165.1 GCF_008693065.1 Corynebacterium tuscaniense
TGCTCTCCGGCGGAGACGCCGTTCTCGCGCTGACGGGGGTCGCGTTCCTCGCACTCGCTGCAATCGCGGAGCGCGACGTTCGGGCGACGGCGGGGAAGGTCCTCCTCGTCCTGTTGATCGGGGTGTTCTTCGGCCTGCTCGGGTGGCGCTCCGAGTTCTACGGCGGTGGGGATCCGGCGGAGGCCGTCCGCCACGGCATCCATCACGGACTCCTGCTGACGGCCGTGTTCGCGGGGACGGTCCTGGTCTCCGCGTGCATGCGCGTCGAGGAGCTTTTCGACGCCATGGTGCAACGCTTCCGGGTGCCCTACACATGGTGCACCATAGCGATTTCCGGGGTGAGCATCGCGGCGTTCCTGCGCAGCGAAATCCCCCATCTGACATGGGCGATTAGATTGCGCTCGATGCGACCGGGGCAGTCTTTCCGCTCCGGCTTCATTCGCGCGACGACGCCCGCGCGCATCGCCTTTCCCTTGTTCGTCAGCGCCGTGCGCTGCGCCGAAAAGCTGTCCTTGACCCTGGCGATGCGCAACTTCGGCCGCCATCCGCGGCGCACCTTCCGCACCGATCACCCCTGGCGAGTGCGTGACGGATTCGCGGCCGCAGCGTCCGCCGCGGCCTTCGTCGCCGCCCTGGTGTCCGCAGTGACTTGACGGACGCCCG
>NZ_VXKH01000166.1 GCF_008693065.1 Corynebacterium tuscaniense
CAGCTGCCCAACTATGAAAAGTCCGAGGTCATCGACGACTACACGGTGAAGTTCTACTTCAGCGAGCCTTCCCCAGGTTTCCCGCAGTCCACCTCCGTGATGAACCAGGGCCTGCTTTCTAATGCCACCCTGGATTTGGATGACACCGGCTTCGCGCCGGGAAATGCCACCGCGATTTCCGGTTCTGGCCCCTTCGTCATTGAGGAAGAAGAGCTGGGCACCAAGCTGGTGCTCAAGAAGCGCGAGGATTATGACTGGGCGCCTCCGGCCCGCAAGGACCACCAGGGCCCGGCCGATATTGAGGGCATCAATATCGTGCTCGCGGCCGAAGACTCCGTGCGCGTGGGCTCGCTTGTAGCCGGCCAGTCCGATGTCGCGCGTCAGATCGAAGCTCCCGATGAGAAGCACCTGAAGGATCAAAACCTGCAGATTTTCGCCGCGCCCACCCGTGGCGTGAATAATAGCTTCCACTTCCACTTCCGCCATCCACTCTTGGAAGATAAGCGCGTGCGCCAGGCCATCATCCACGCTATTGACCGCGATAACATCCTGGACACCCTCTTTTCTGATTCCTACCCCAAGGGCACGTCGATCCTGGCCAAGACGGCTATTGGCTATAAGGATCAGTCCGCGAACTATGCCTTCGATCCAGAAGAATCCAAG
>NZ_VXKH01000167.1 GCF_008693065.1 Corynebacterium tuscaniense
CACCCCTGGCGAGTGCGTGACGGATTCGCGGCCGCAGCGTCCGCCGCGGCCTTCGTCGCCGCCCTGGTGTCCGCAGTGACTTGACGGACGCCCGGAACCGGCGGGTCCCGGGCCCGCGAGCGTTTCCGAGCTTGTGCGGAGACGCGCCCCACCCAGTTGCTTCACCCTTTCAACCCTTCAGACACATCCTCCGGGTCACGCCATGCGGGCCCGGTCCGCCCGGCACCGGCATGGCGCCGACAACCGAAAGAGGTACCAATGAACACGATCCGGACCATCAGCGACGTGCTTCGGGACAAGGCCGATGAGACGAAAAAGGGGATCACCTTCGTCGAGAATCGGCGGGACGTCTTCGTCCCGTATGGCCGGGTCCATGCGGAGGCGGTGGCGGCTGCGACTCGGTTGGCCGAAGCCGGCATCGGCCCCGGTGATCGCGTGATCTTCCAAGTTTCGGAGAACCGCGGGCTCATCCTGGCGTTCTGGGGCTGCGTCTACGCCGGCGCGGTTCCGGCGCTTGCGCCGCCGGTGTCGGGTCCGGTTGACGTCGACAGGGTGCGGACGCTCTCGGACATGATGCCCGGGGCCCCGATCCTGGTCGACGAACGCAGTCACACGCTGCTCACCGGCGCAAAAGCTGCCGTGGTCGTGGGCGAGGACCGGCT
>NZ_VXKH01000168.1 GCF_008693065.1 Corynebacterium tuscaniense
GTGCCTTTGTCCCGGTGACAATGATTCAATCCAAGCGTAAGTCAGCTCTTCCTGACCTGGTCAAGCGCATGTTTGATACTGGTGAGCTCAACCGAGTGTGGATGTCGGATATTACCTACCTACGCACCAGCGAGGGATGGTTGTACTTGTGTGCGGTCCGCGACGGCCATTCCCGCAGGGTGCTGGGATGGGCAATGGATAGCGTTCAAGATACATGCCTGGTCGAACGGGCCCTGCGGATGGCACATACACTGCGCGGTGACGTTCCTAATGGGCTGGTGTTCCACGCTGACCGCGGAACGCAATTTACCAGCGAGAAGCTCTGGGAAGTCTGCCATAACCTGGGCATTGCTCAGTCTGTGGGGCGTACTGGTGTGTGCTTTGATAACGCGATGGCTGAGTCGTTCTGGTCGACGCTTAAAACCGAGTTCTACGACCGTAAGCGTTGGCCTACCCGCGATGCTGCGCGCAAGGCCGTTGCCTACTGGATGGAAGTCGTTTACAACCGTCGGCGCCGGCACTCTGCACTAGGGATGGTCAGCCCCGTCGACTTCGAAAACCACATTGGTCTAACCACCAGTAGAAAAGAAATAGCTGCCTAAGCACTAGGTAGCCCCACTACGTGTCCACGATTTGCGGGCAACCCCACCTCACACAAACCG
>NZ_VXKH01000169.1 GCF_008693065.1 Corynebacterium tuscaniense
AAGCACTGATACTACCCACCGCGGATGCACTGCTAGTCTTCTTTGAAGATTGGTGGTGTTGATGTCGTGGGGCCTGATGTGTGGTTCAAGTGATGGGGTGACGCAGTGAGGTAGCCACGCCACTTATTGGATTGGTGGTGTAAGCGTGCAGATCGTGTGGTAGGTAAATCCGCCACACATTTGGTTGAGACGTGATGCGTAGACCCACAAGGGTTGATGGTGGTGATCCTGTACTGTCGAGAAAAGCCTCTAGCGATGTGTGTGTATGGCCCGTACCCTAAACCGACACAGGTAGTCAGGTTGAAAATACTAAGGCGTTCGGGTGAACTGTGGTTAAGGAATTCGGCAAAATGCCCCCGTAACTTCGGGAGAAGGGGGGCCTCACGACGTGAAGGTCTTTACGGCTGGAAGCGTTGTGGGGTCGCAGAGAATAGAGGGAAGCGACTGTTTATCAAAAACACAGGTCCATGCGAAGACGTTAAGTTGATGTATATGGACTGACGCCTGCCCGGTGCTGGAAGGTTAAGAGGACCGGTTAGTCATCTTTGTTGGCGAAGCTGAGAATTTAAGCCCCAGTAAACGGCGGTGGTAACTATAACCATCCTAAGGTAGCGAAATTCCTTGTCGGGTAAGTTCCGACCTGCACGAATGGCGT
>NZ_VXKH01000170.1 GCF_008693065.1 Corynebacterium tuscaniense
GCCATCGCGCGGCTGTACCTGCACCACGGCGTAGCCGCGTGCCAATGTCGCGGCCGGCCCCAGTGCGGAGACCTGGGCGCGCAACGAACGAACCTCGGCGGATTCCTGGGCGAGCAGCCGCGAAATATCACGACGAATGGCGCCCTGGGCGCGCTCCAACTCTTCCCGACGCATTACAATCGGCGTCAACGGATTCGCCACCACTGGCCGGGAACGCAACTGTTTAAGACCTTCGCGCTCCCGGTGGACCCAGGCGCGGAGGGCGGAGGCGGTGCGGGCGCGAGCTTCGTCGATAAGCGAAAATTCGGCAGCAACATCGGGCACGACACGCTTGGCAGCATCGGTGGGGGTGGCGGCGCGCAGGTCCGCAACGTTGTCCAGCACCGGGTTATCCGGCTCGTGTCCGATCGCGGAGACAACTGGGGTGCGGGCCACGGCGACGGCGCGCTGGAGGGCTTCCTCGGAGAAAGGCAACAGGTCCTCAACCGAGCCACCACCACGGGCAATGATGATCACATCCACGGTGGGGTCCGCATCCAGTTCCTGCAGCGCGGCGATGACCTCCGGAACCGTGCCCGGGCCCTGCACCGCGGTGTTGATCACGCGGAAGTTCACCGCCGGCCAGCGGTCCTTG
>NZ_VXKH01000171.1 GCF_008693065.1 Corynebacterium tuscaniense
GCAGGGCCCGGCCGTAAAGAGGCGGATTCTAGTGGTCGTGGAAACACTTCCTATGTTTCGGTTGAGTTTATCAGTGCTGCCATTTACTCGGCTGGTGTTTGAAAGCCCAGGGTTTTGCGGAGGCGGCGGTTGAGTTGCATGGCGACGAATTCTAGGTCCGCTGCACTGTGGAGGCTTAGGTCTGTTCCTTTGGGGAAGTACTGCCTAAGTAGTCCGTTGGTGTTTTCATTGGTGCCCCGCTGCCACGGCGAGCCAGGATCGCAGAAGAACACGGGACAGTTTGTCGCTACAGAAAAGGCCTTATGGCAGGCCATTTCACTTCCCTGGTCCCAGGTAAGTGAGCCTTTGAGATGATCTGGCAAGCCAGCGATCGCTTTAGTAAGTGCTGCATTTACTTCGGTAGCATTATGCCCATTAGGTAGATGCAGCAAGATGACATAGCGCGTGGTTCGTTCTACGAGAGTCCCAATTGCAGACTTATTGCCCGCGCCTAAAATGAGGTCGCCTTCCCAATGACCTGGTACGGCTCGGTCGTCTACTTCTGCTGGCCGGTCGGAAATCATCACTATAGGGTCAACAAACCGCTTGCGGGCGCTGCGCGTGCCACGAGGTCGACGTTGGGCGTGACC
>NZ_VXKH01000172.1 GCF_008693065.1 Corynebacterium tuscaniense
GGATTTGCCCCACAGGCGCGCAACAACAAGCTGCTAAACCTGCGCGCCAGCTGCCAGGTCGGGCAACGCGAGCGCGTGGTGGTGATCGAAGTGGATAACACCTTGCTGGTGCTGGGTGTCACCGCCCAGCAAATCACCCCACTGCATACCCTGCCCGCCCCTGCGGCGGACAGCACCGCAGCCGAGACCACCGCGCCGGCGGATTTTCGCCAACTGATGCAAAAAGTTCTGAAACGTCCGGAAAAATCGGCATGACTCACACTCAACAATCGGCATCCCCGACTATTGTTCCCCTCACTTCGGATTGGCAGAAAACCGCCGCCTTCCCCCTCTCCTGTTGGGAGAGGGCCGGGGTGAAAGGAAAGCGGCTTCTGGCTGCTGCGCTGCTGCTGATCAGTCCGGCGGCTTTCGCACAACTGCCCGGTTTGATCAGCCAGCCGTTAGCCAACGGCGGCCAAAGCTGGTCGCTGCCGGTACAAACGCTGGTGCTGCTGACCTCGCTCAGCTTCTTGCCCGCCATGCTGCTGATGATGACCAGTTTCACCCGCATCATCATCGTGCTCGGGCTGCTGCGCAACGCACTCGGCACCCCGTCCGCTCCGCCCAATCAGGTGATGCTGGG
>NZ_VXKH01000173.1 GCF_008693065.1 Corynebacterium tuscaniense
AGGGACCCCTATATCTTGTGGTGGGTCCCGATCCTCATACTTGGTACCTCATCCCGGCTACGCACCCCAGATCCGGAAGAGCCATTTAATGTTGTACCGAGTAACTACAATCCAGAGGGGATCAAATGTCTATCGACCAAGCTGTGTTCGCTCTTGCCAATCGGGTTCGAGAGTTGAAGTCGATCATTGAAACCGAGGAAGCCACATAGACGGCGTTCATCATCCCTTTCATCAATGAGGTTCTCGGGTACGACGTCACCGACCCGCGCGAAGTCGTCCCCGAGTGCACCGCCGACATCGGCATCAAGAAGGGCGAGAAGGTCGACTTCGCCATCAAATCCGGCGATGACTTCCGGTTCCTCATCGAGTGCAAGAAGATCGGCGAACCCCTCGACCTCAACCATGCGAACCAGCTGGTGCGTTACTTCAACGTCACCGATACCGAATTCGCAATCCTGACCAACGGCGAGGTCTACGAGTTCTACGCCCAGCTTGACGCCGCCAACCGCATGGACGAAAAACCGTTCATGACACTAAATCTCGCGGAGGTCGACACGCGCCTCTTCCCGCACTTGGAAATGTGCACCAAGAAGAAGTTCGACTATGAGACCATCGCCGCT
>NZ_VXKH01000174.1 GCF_008693065.1 Corynebacterium tuscaniense
GCAGCCGGTATCGCGGAGGACCTGGGCATCAAAGGATGCCAAGGACTCCATCGGGTTGGTTAAACCCGCCACTAGTGCTGCAAAAGGATTCATGCCGGCAACGCTAAACCGAAAACCAAAAACGCGCGAAAAGGGCCTGTGAATAGTTTCTAGCTATCCACAGGCTCCGAGCGCCGAGTCGCGCCTCAAGACACGCAAATAAGCCACATAACGAGCATGAACAGCCCGGTTCCCGACACAATGAAAAAAGTAAAGGCCCGAGCTAAATGCTCGGGCCTTTACCTGGGTCTCTTAGGAGACAGGGCGCTCTTAAGCCGGATTAAAGACGAGCCAGAACAGCGTCAATGAGGTCCTTGTTGGCCAGGTAGAACGCGTTGTAGTCGTGGCGGTTGGCGTTGTAGCTCGCGGTGACATGGGCCGGAACCTTCAAGCCACGTGCACTCAGGGAGCGGGTGATGGTGTTGTACACCGCATCAACCTGGAGCTCGCCACCCTGTGCGGCCGGAGCTGCAGGGGCAGGTGCTGGAGCGGGAGCTGGGGCCGGGTTCACGTTGCGCGGGGTGGGGGCGGAACGCAGGCCAAGACGAGCGGAGCAAGCCGGCCATGCGCCCCAGCC
>NZ_VXKH01000175.1 GCF_008693065.1 Corynebacterium tuscaniense
GTCGGCCTTGGTGATGCCTTCAGCGTGGATATCAACATAACGGAAGTTGAAATCGTCACGTTCTTCAGTCAGTTTTTCCGCCAACTCTTTCGCACGGACACAATAAGGACAGCCTGGGCGCCCGAAGATAACTGCAAACATGCAACACTCCTTAAGATTGATATTCAATAATTTACTCGCAACTGCAATGACATTCTGTCAGTCAAAAAAGACTTAAGCTTGAGCATTACCCGCATTGATGGCGACTACTATGCCCGTTGGGTCGGCGAAAAAAAAGCAGGAATTACCTGTTACTCTGATTCATGTAACCGATTAAGCCGCCGGGGCTGTCGTCATCAATGGGAATTCACTACACTGGAGGCAGAGCTTCTGGAGAAGAAAAATATGCGTTCATTCGGTGACTTACCGCGTACGGTGCTGGTTTTGGAAGGGCTGGGGATGCTGTTGTTGGTGCTGGCCTATTTGAGCATTCACAGCCACGTTCAATTGCCGGGGTGGCTGGCTTCACAGCAGGCGGCGGTGGGGATGATTTTCCTCGGCGTGGCGCTGATGGTGCCGGCAGCGGCGTTTCTGGTTTGGCGTGTGGTGCAGGGGTTTGGCCCGTTGATGCGTGGTG
>NZ_VXKH01000176.1 GCF_008693065.1 Corynebacterium tuscaniense
CCTTTCGGCCTGCTTCAAGCAGAGCATTACCGTAGGCATAAGCAAGACGGCACGCGCTTACCCCGCGGGCATCGCGATCAGGATGTGCGCGCTGAATGGTGACAACCGCGGACTCGGCTTGCCCCATGTCTAGGCGGGCGCCGGCCAGAACAATCGCCAGCTCAATCTTGGACTCTTCATCAAGTTCCGATGCTTCCTCCGCACGACCTAGCTCCAGCGCCTTCTCCGGGCGGCCCAAACCGCGCTCGCAATCAGCCATTACTGCAAGCATTCCGGGGCCACCGGAAATGCGTCGCGCGGCACGCAGCTCAGCAAGGGCTTCCTTCCACTCGCCCGCACGATACGCAGCAATGCCATTGACCTCACGAGCAATTGCGACGCGGCCAGCGCGGTCCTTGGCGGCACGCGCATGCCGCAATGCGAGCTTAGGATCATCTTCCATCCACGTCGCAGCCATGATCATATGCTTAGCGACGGCCTCGGAGTTCTCCTTCGATAGCGACTTCAGGTCCTGCAGCACCATCGGGTCCAGGTCGTTGACATCTACCTCTGCCGGGATGTCTGGGTCACTCATGCGACGGTTAATGCGTTCCTCACGGTAACCGGAGCGCTG
>NZ_VXKH01000177.1 GCF_008693065.1 Corynebacterium tuscaniense
GTTAACCGCCCGCCCCGCTTATCAGCAGGGTGTGATGAGTGAGTTAACCTGATTTTCACGGGGCGGTTTTTTACGACGCCCCGACCTTCAGCAGCTTACCGTCACTCTCATCCGTCAGCAGATAAAGATAACCGTCCGGTCCGGTACGCACTTCGCGAATGCGTTCGCCTTGATCGGCCAGCAGCCGTTCTTCCCCAACAATTTTATTACCGTCCAGCGTCAGACGGATTAATTCTTTTTGCGCCAACGCGCCAATAAACAGCGAATGCCGCCAGGCAGGGAAGCGTTGCGAATCATAGAACGCCATGCCGCTGATACCGGGCGACACCGGCCAATAATGCAGCGGCGGTTCGGTGCCGGCTACCTTCTGCCCTTTAGCCTCCGGGATCGCCAACCCGGAATAATTAATGCCATAGGTGGCGATCGGCCAACCGTAGTTTTTCCCGGCCTGAGGAATATTGATCTCATCCCCGCCGCGCGGGCCATGTTCGTGTTCCCAGATGGCACCACTCCACGGGTTCAGCGCCAATCCCTGTGGATTGCGCTGGCCATAAGACCAGATTTCTGGCCGCTTACCCGCCTGACCGACAAACGGATTATCCGGCGGTACGGC
>NZ_VXKH01000178.1 GCF_008693065.1 Corynebacterium tuscaniense
CCACCTCCTTTAAACGCAGATATTATCACTTCTATAAGTAGCGGTAATGTTCCTGTTGATTGGGAGATTGAGGTTGGAAATGGAAAATTCTACTCTCATTGTGGAAATGATCTTTATACTTGCGGTGAAAATTACGAGATAAACTCTAAGATATTGAAAAATATCATTAGTTATTTAGGAGATAGATATGAATAGTATAGCGGCTTTAGATAGCGGAACACCGTATCATATAGTATCTTTGCATAAAAAACCTTTTAATAAATTTTTTTCAAAAGTTATTTATATACCTGAGCTTCAAATAGATGATTTGCATGATGTGGATATTTTGATAGTGACTTGCGCTAGTTCGATAGAAAAAATTCTAGAGCATAAAAATATTTTTTATGAGTTTTTAAAAGCCGGAAAGACTTTAGTCGTAATGGGCAGAAACGATGCTGAGCTTTGGCTGCATGGCGTGAAATTATCCAAGCTTCCTTTTAATTTTTGGTGGTGGTTAGATAAGAAAAATAATAGCATAGATATAGAGGTTTCAAATGCGGATTATGAACTATTTAAGTATATAAATTTTAACGATATGATATGGCATTATCATGATGGATATGCGACTATGAA
>NZ_VXKH01000179.1 GCF_008693065.1 Corynebacterium tuscaniense
CGAGATCGGGTGGAAAAGGTTTTCCGCGCGCGTGGGTTGGCAGAGGTACCTGCAGACAACGCAACACAGATGCTCAATTTATCCTTCGCCGGAACCCCCGTCGATATTCCCTACGGTGATCCCAGCACCGCCCATGTGCGGGTCATTGCCCGCGTTCCCATGGAACCAGATGCCGCCCGCCTGGTGGACCTATGCAACCGCGTCAACCTCAATGAATTATCCGAACCCACCGGTGCCGCCGTCTGCGTGATTTTCCGCGATGACCAGTGGTGGGCCGCCGCCGAATTCGCCGCCCCATGCCGTGCCGGATTAAGCGATGAGCAGGTCGACCAAGCCGTCCGCTTAGGTGTGGTGGGGGCCGCAACCCAATTGCGTAGCGTCCTGCATCGCATCTGATAACCTAAGCCCTAGGACCATCAGGTGAGAAAGGAATCCCAAAATATGAAACTCGCGGTGATTGGTGGCGACGGGATCGGCCCCGAGGTAACCAAAGAGGCCCTCAAAGTCCTCAAAGCAATCCACCCGGACTTAGAAACCACCGACTATGACCTCGGCGCCCGCCGCTACCTGCGCAATGGCGAACTCCTCACCGAAGATGATCTCGCCAGCCTG
>NZ_VXKH01000180.1 GCF_008693065.1 Corynebacterium tuscaniense
TGTCGCCAAGTGCAGCCAGCTGACGTTTGTACTCCAGCGTCTCATCTTTATGCGCCAGCAGGGATTTCTCCTGTGCAGACAGCTGGCGACGTTGCGCCGCCTCCTCCAGTACCGCGAACTGACTCTCCGCCTTCCACAAATCCCGGCGCTGCTGGCTGATTTTCTCATTTGCTCCGGCATGCTTCTCCAGCGTCCGGAGTTCTGCCTGAAGCGTCAGCAGGGCAGCATGAGCACTGTCTTCCTGACGATCGCCCGCAGGCACCTTCACGCTGGACTGTTTCGGCTTTTTCAGCGTCGCTTCATAATCCTTTTTCGCCGCCGCCATCAGCGTGTTGTAATCCGCCTGCAGGATTTTCCCGTCTTTCAGTGCCTTGTTCAGTTCTTCCTGACGGGCGGTATATTTCTCCAGCGGCGTCTGCAGCCGTTCGTAAGCCTTCTGCGCCTCTTCGGTATATTTCAGCCGTGACGCTTCGGTATCGCTCTGCTGCTGCGCATTTTTGTCCTGTTGAGTCTGCTGCTCAGCCTTCTTTCGGGCGGCTTCAAGCGCAAGACGGGCCTTTTCACGATCATCCCAGTAACGCGCCCGCGCTTCATCGTTAACGGATCCGAT
>NZ_VXKH01000181.1 GCF_008693065.1 Corynebacterium tuscaniense
TGATGTTATTACTTGGCTTTCGCATTTAGAACAGACCTCTAGAACTAGACACGGCACCGCTGTTTCTAAAGGTAATACTGTTTATTTCGGCAAGAACTCTCAGCGCTGGAGCTTAAAGTTTTATGCTAAGGGTCAGGAAATAGAAGATCATGTTTTGCCTGCACCACTTGCACTCACTTCACTTCCTGATTTTGCCAATAACAAACTTAGAGCTGAATTGACTCTTAGAACTAAAGAGCTTTCCAAGCTTGGGCTGAATGTTGGTACTGGATGGTTTAATATTGATATGTGGGAGCTGTATTCGGAATATTTGGGCAGGGTAGAAATGACCGAACAGAAAGAACGCGATAATTTAGTTTTAGAGTTACCTAGTCACCTTAGGTCTACTTATCTTCTTTGGAAGGAAGGCCATTCACCTAAAACTATTTTGCCTAAGAGAACTTTTTACAGACATAGAAAGGATCTTTTAGCCTTTAGTATTGATATCTCAGTACCTAACCCTAAGGATAAAATGAATGATAATGTTATTCCTTTGAGAAGAGTTATCGAAATGCGTCCTTGTGGGATTCCTGAATGGGCTTTTGGTACTGATTTGCTTTTCGAGCCTAGA
>NZ_VXKH01000182.1 GCF_008693065.1 Corynebacterium tuscaniense
ATCGAATTCTACTGGCCGATGACATACAGCGCCCATTTATCCACATCCGCCGCACCAAGACGTTTCCCCATGCCGTAGCGCGGATGGGTCAGCATATCCCACAGACACCAGGCCATGTTGTTGCTGTATGCCGGTTTAAACGTTCCGTCCCAGATACCGCTGTATTGCCGCGTCTGCGGGTTATAGTTCGACGGCACCTGCAGAATACGCCCGCGCAGATGATAATTACGGCTCACCTGCTGGCTGCCGAACTGCTCCGAGTCCACCTGCACGCCGACCAGTGCCGTGTTCGGGTAGCACTGTTTCACATCGATGATTTCAGTGTATGACGACCAGAGCGTTTTGTTCTGCAGCTGGTCTGTGGTGCTGTCCGGCGTCATCCTGCGCATCCGGATATTAAACGGGCGCGGCGGCAGGTTACCCATCACCACCGAGGCCAGATACTGCGAGGTGGTTTTGCCCTTAATGGTGATGTCTTTTTCCGTCACCCAGCCACCGTTACGTTGTATCTGAACCAGCAGGCGGACTTCCGACGGATTCCTGTCACCCTTTGAGGTGGTTTCCACCAGTGCCTGTACACCGAAGGTAAAGGAATTCGATAG
>NZ_VXKH01000183.1 GCF_008693065.1 Corynebacterium tuscaniense
CGACTTTCTTTTTCAGGTTCTCGATGTCACAGGCTTGGTTGGGTGCCTCGTAATGTTTTTCCGGGTATCCGGCAACCCCGATGCAGAAGTTCGTGGGAACGGCATCTGTCAGCGTGTCATCCAAGTATTGGCCGTGGTTCATGCGAGTGATTTGTTCTACCAGTTCACAACTATATTGGTGTCCGCCTTCTTCGGGAGTAAAGAAACGTTCTCCCGGTATGGGATCACCCCGGAGTGCCATCACGTTTTCAATGTCAAGGAAATTCAAGTCTATGAGTTCGTTTTCGATCTTATGGCGGGTGGCTCCCCCGCACACGATATGAGGAACCATGTCCACGTTATACCGTCTCATGATGGCTGCGGCCAGTGCCACGGAACCGGGGCGTTTTGTCACGGTAACTTTTTTGATCGTTCCGTCCGGGTATTCACGATATACCACTTCATCCCGGTGAAAGGTAATGTTAATGAATGGGGGAGCAAGGGCAATCAAGGGTTCGATGGCCTCGTATATTTTATTGATGTCTCCGCCTTTTAGTGGCGGTACCAGCTCGAAAGAGAATACCGCTTTGTCTGTATTGTTGAGTATGTCGATGGCTTTCAT
>NZ_VXKH01000184.1 GCF_008693065.1 Corynebacterium tuscaniense
CTATCGAACATGTCCGACATTGCGTTTCGTACCGCGTTGGTGATCTATATCCTCGCGTGGGCGCTGTCATTCACCTATTACGTCAAGCGCCACATCGCACTGTCTTATGATCAGCGTTTGCAACGGCAACGTGAATTGGTTGCAGTGGGAGCGGAAAACAGCAGCACCGGAACCACCGCGGTATTACCAGCTGATCCGGAGCAAGACCCCCTGCCAGAAAATGCGGAGGAAATTCTCGCGCAGAAACGCGCTTCGGCGTCGAAATTTGGTGGGATGACCCAGACCGTGGTCTGGTTGGGCATCATTGTGCATGTCACCGCAGCAGTGCTTCGCGGCCTAGCAGCGCACCGCGTACCGCTGGGCAATCTCTACGAATATGTTCTGGTGATTACAGCATTCGCGATGGTTGCGACGGCGCTGGTGGTGCAGCGTAAAGAATGGCGCGTATTGTGGCCATGGATGCTGACCCCGATCATTGGGCTCTTATTCTTCGGCGGCACCAAACTCTATGCCGCGACTGCCCCGGTGGTGCCTGCACTACGCAGCTATTGGTTGCCCGTGCACGTGACCACGGTATCGGGGGGCGCTGCG
>NZ_VXKH01000185.1 GCF_008693065.1 Corynebacterium tuscaniense
TCCTCGGTGCCCTTGAATACAACGACATCGCCCGGCTCTGGCTCGCCGTCACCGTAATAAGGGATCTTCTCCGTAAAGATACGGTCATTTGTGCAGCCCTCGCAGCCGTGGAGGGTCGGCTCCATTGAACCCGACGGGATCACATACTGCCGGCCGATAAAATTCTGGAATAGTCCGACGATCACGAGAACCGTCGCCACTACCAGAAGGGTTTCTAGCAGCCACGGCATTTCTTTCTTCTTAGTCGCCTCTTTGCCTTGCTGGGTGGCCTCGCCCTGTACTGGGTGGGCCCCCTCGCCTTCTGGCGGCTGTTCCTGCGAGATGCTGTCTTTATTCACGCGCTAGATCCTAGCAACCCCACGCCCGACTTCCGCTCTTATCCCCCTCGCTGCAGGGGGATTCACAGTGAACTTTCCGTTTAGATCATGCTTCTAACTTTGGAATAAGCGCAATTGGGTATTAAAAATCCCCTTGCACCCACAGTGGGGCGCAAGGGGAAGCTGGCGCGCAGCGCGCTAGTACTAGCGACGCTCCTTGATGCGAGCCTTCTTGCCGCGCAGATCACGCAGGTAGTAGAGCTTCGCACGGCG
>NZ_VXKH01000186.1 GCF_008693065.1 Corynebacterium tuscaniense
GGTTCCTACCCCAAGCGAGTTGATTCGAACTATGGGCCTGTGGACGTGTCAGTCCCCAGGGACCGTAACGGCTCGTTCCTACCGGCGATGGTGCCCAAAGGCTCCCGTCGGCTCACCGACGTTGACGATATGATTATCAGCTTGTACGCAGGTGGCATGACTGTACGAGATATCCAGCACCATATGATCACCTCGATGGGCGTGGATATCTCCCATGAAACTATTTCTGCAGTTACTGAGACTGTTTTAGATGAGGTGATGATGTGGCAGAACCGCCAGCTCGATGACTTTTACCCGGTGATCTTTCTCGACGCGCTACGCATTAAAGTCCGCGACGGTGGCCGGGTGGTTAACAAGTCTGCTTACCTAGCCATCGGAGTAGACATGGACGGGATCAAGCACATCCTCGGTATTTGGTTGGCGAAAGAGGAAGGAGCGTCCTTTTGGGCTCATGTGTGCGCAAACCTCGCCTCGCGCGGGGTCCAGGACGTATTCATTGTCTGCTGCGACGGGCTTAAAGGCCTGCCAGAAGCTGTGGAAGCAACCTGGCCGGACTCGATGGTACAAACCTGTGTAGTGCACCTTATTC
>NZ_VXKH01000187.1 GCF_008693065.1 Corynebacterium tuscaniense
TGGTCTTGCCGCATGCCGAAGGGAAAGCGGCCGCAACGTGGTACTTCTTGCCCTCTGGGTTGGTGAGCTTCAGGATGAGCATGTGCTCTGCCATCCAGCCCTCTTCCTTGGCCATGACAGAAGCGATGCGCAGCGCGTAGCACTTCTTTGCCAGGATAGCGTTGCCGCCGTAGCCAGAACCGTAGGACCAGATTTCCTTGGTCTCCGGGAACTGGGTGATGTACTTGGTGTCATTGCACGGCCACGCCACATCTTCCTGGCCCGGCTCCAGCGGAGCACCCACGGAGTGCAGGGCGTGGACGAAATCGCCGTCGGTACCAATCTTGTCCAAGGCTTCCGCACCCATACGGGTCATGATGCGCATGGAGAGCACCACATAAGCGGAGTCAGTCAGCTGCACGCCCAGCTTTGGTTCCGGATCGCTAATAGGGCCCATGCAGAAGGGAACCACGTACATGGTGCGACCCTTCATGGAACCACGGAATGCCTCCGTCATCTCTTCCTTCATCGCAGCTGGCGGCGCCCAGTTATTGGTCGGGCCGGCGCCTTCTTCATTCTCGGTACAGATGCAGGTGCGGGATTCCAC
>NZ_VXKH01000188.1 GCF_008693065.1 Corynebacterium tuscaniense
GGCCTAGCGCACCGAGGGGCTCTCCGGCGGGCAAGCCGCTACGACCCCTTCGGCACGCTCTCCCTAATAACGGGCTGTCAGTAGTCTGAGGCACTCCGTCGTGGAGTGCCTTGTTCGCAAGGGTTGGCTGATTAACCTTACTGCATCAGCAGATACAGCGAAGTGTCACCGCGCAGGATATTCAGCGCCAGTACCGAGGGTTTGCTGTCGAGGATTTTACGCAGTTCGCCCAGATTCTGTATCGGCTGCTGGTTAACCCCCAGGATAAAGTCGCCTTTTTTCAGGCCGATACGTGCAGCCGCGCTGCCGGCCTTGACGTTATCCACCTTCACGCCTTTCTGGCTGCCCGTCTGACCATTGCTCAGTTCGGCGCCTTCGATACCGGTGTAGATATTGCCGGATTCAACCTGAGTCTGTGAGCTTTGCTCCAGCGTGACGTCCACGGTAATCGGTTTGCCGTCGCGGATAATACCCAGCGACATTTTGCTGCCGACCGGCAAAGTACCGATTTCCGCACGGAACGACGCGAAACTGGAGATGGCTTTACCGTTCATGGTGACAATCACGTCACCGGCCTTGATGC
>NZ_VXKH01000189.1 GCF_008693065.1 Corynebacterium tuscaniense
TTTGATGGCCTGGTGATCTCCACGGCTAGCCAGATCGGCATTGCAGTACCCAGTTTCCTTGCTGCGGTGCTCCTGGTGGCAGTATTCGCCGTGCACTTAGGGTGGGTGCCCGCTAATGGTTGGACCCCACCGGGGGTTGATTTCACGGCCTTTGTGGAGCGCCTCATCTTGCCGGTGATCTCGCTGACCGCGGTGCAGGCAGCCATCCTCACCCGCTATGTGCGCGGTGCGATTTTGGAAGTTCTGCACGAAGACTTCATGCGCACCGCCTTTTCTAAAGGCATGAGTTCCCGGCGCGCTGTGTTGGTGCACGCGCTACGCAATGCCGCCTTGCCGGTGCTTACCGTTACCGGTACGCAGCTCACCAGCTTGATTGTTGGTGCGGTGGTCATTGAGCGAGTGTTCATGCTCCCAGGTATTGGTTCCATGCTGCTTGATGCGGTGGTTAACCGTGACCTTCCGGTAGTTCAAGCAGTGGTGATGGTGCTGGTGTTCTTCACCCTCGCGGTGAACCTGCTGGTGGATATCCTCAACACCTTGGTTGACCCAAGGACCAGGCGTTAAGGCACACGCGAAGGGCAA
>NZ_VXKH01000190.1 GCF_008693065.1 Corynebacterium tuscaniense
GCCCGACAATAAGGCCGGCGATGAACACCGACAGAATGGCCATGACTAGCATGCCGTACAACCCAGTGCCGACACCGCCTGGAGAGACTTCGCCGAGCAGCATATTTAAGATGAGAAGGCCGCCGCCGAGAGGAGTGTAACTCGAGTGGAATGAATCAACTGCGCCGGTCGACGTCATTGTCGTTGTCACCGCGAACAGCGCAGACGGGATGGTACCAAGCCGCATTTCGCGACCTTCCATGCCGCCGCCGATAGCGCCGGAAGCAGTGGCCTCGAGGGCGGTGACGGAAGCGAGTGACAGGAAGTACAACACCGCCATGGCGGAAAGAATGGCGTAGCCCTGGCGGGTATCGCGGACCATGAGACCGAATGTGCGAGTGAGAGACACCGGAATGACAAGGATGAGGAAGATTTCCAGGGCGTTGGACCACACGGTCGGGTTCTCGAACGGGTGGGCCGAGTTCGCATTGAAGTATCCGCCACCGTTGGTACCCAGTTCCTTGATGACCTCTTGGGAGGCCACAGCGCCGCCGGGGATGGTCTGGGTAGCGCCGGTAACTGTGGTAAAAGTCACCGGGGGT
>NZ_VXKH01000191.1 GCF_008693065.1 Corynebacterium tuscaniense
CCGTGCCGCCGAAGCCAAAGCCGCGCTCAGCCGCCCTTCCCGACATTTCCGGGCTAAGTCTGTGAAGCTGCGCGAACTAACCGCCGTCGATGCGCAGCGCTGCGCGGAGCTGGAGAAAGTGCTTTTTGCAGGGGAAGGGCCGTGGCCGGCGGAGGCCTTCGTGCAGGAAATCGCACACGGTCACACCTTTTATCTAGGCGTGGAAGACGAGGACGTATTGGTTGGTTATGCCGGCATCGGCATGATGGGACCTGTTACCGACCCGGAATTCGAAATTCATACCATCGGCGTCGATCCCGCGATGCAGCGCCGTGGGGTGGGCAGGATGATGATGGATAACATTGTCTATATCGCTGACCTGAAAGACGCCCCGGTTTTTCTCGAGGTTCGTGTGGGCAACGATCCCGCCATTTCCATGTACGAAGCCTACGGTTTTATTAAGACCGGCATCCGCCGCAATTACTATCAACCTTCAGGCGCGGACGCGCACACTATGTTCCGCCCGCGTAAAAGCGAAAGGACCGCGAAGTGAAAATCCTCGGAATCGAGTCTTCCTGCGACGAAACCGGTGTAGGAATC
>NZ_VXKH01000192.1 GCF_008693065.1 Corynebacterium tuscaniense
CTGCGAAGTCACTCCCGGAACCCCCGATGAGCCCCGCATCGGCGATGAAGAATCCTCCGACGTCGGCTGGTTCTCCATCGCCCAACTCCCACCCACACTCCCACGATTCCGCCTCGTCATCGCCGATGCTGTTGCGCAACTCCGGCACCCCACCGGTTTTACTCCCCGCTTCGGCTATATTAAGCGCACTTAAAACTCTGTCGTGCTGTTCCCGAGACCCTGATCCCTCGACCTCAGGTCCAAATCCAAGTTGGCACAGGTCGCGGTTTGCCGCGCCTTCAAGGTTCACTTGCGAGTCTTTGAAAATTCAGCGGAGTTCTTTCGCCATGCCTCCAATGACAATGAGAATATGATTATGAAGCCTCAAATAAGAATCTCAATCTGAACTCGATGTCATTAACAGTGCGCGCTTCTACTCAATTATCAATAATAAAGCAAAAATGTACGGGGTTAATTTTGGGGGTAATTTAAGACTGGAGCGGGGTCGAGAAAATGACCTTGTGTCAAGGTGGATCTATGTCTATTTCTAAGTTGTTGATCGCGACAGAACTAAAAAGTTAGGCGACTTCCTTTATCGTC
>NZ_VXKH01000193.1 GCF_008693065.1 Corynebacterium tuscaniense
AGCTTACGTGTTTTCGGGTATCAAGAACCAGGTTGCGCCAACGAATATCTTCCGGTTGGGTTGAACCCAAGCGGCTGAGAATTTTATCCAAAGCATGGTAGCGCCGCAACGCCGCTTCCGGCTCATCTGCGCTGATCTCGGCCAGGCTATGCGAAGTCGCGGAATCTAGATCTCGCTGGAAATCCTGTACTACCTGGCCGCGAGCGTCTTTCACATCAATTCGCAAGATACGGTCGCCATTAAAGGGCGAGCGCTCCAGCGACTTATTGATAAATTCCATACGCAGCTCGATATCGCTGCGAGCGTGGCGCAACGAAGAAGCAAGGTGAGACAGATTTTGCACCGTTGTTCCGTTGAGTAGTTCCAAGAACTGAGCACGGAAATCGGCAAGGCGATCGGCCCGAAGGAACTTCAACTTTTCAATGCCCTCACCGGCAAAGTTTGCCTGTGGCTGTAAATCCGCAGATTCCGCTGGCCACTGAGACAAGTATTTGTGGAGAACGGAGACAATCTTGGCATTTATCTCCTCGATGTTTCGTGCAGCCGCGCGGGATGTATCGTGCAGGCTGTTTTGTA
>NZ_VXKH01000194.1 GCF_008693065.1 Corynebacterium tuscaniense
GCCGGCCACAGGCCGTGATCGAAGATCAGCCGCGCCGCTTCACGCGTACTGTGGGAGAAGTAAAATGCCGAGTTGCTGGCGCTGGAGGGTGAACAATAGCTTGGCGTCCAGGCCGGGTTGGCTTGCAACTTGTCCTGATCGGCCTGCGACATGATGTAAGGATCGCCGCTGGTGACCATCGGCAATACCGACCAGTCGGTCACCGAGAAGTGCGCCTCATCCGCCGGTTTACCCAGCCACTGCGCGCACAACACCGACTGCGAGGTCGACATGCCGGTTCCCATCTCTGCGCCGCTGTGATGCAGCCTAATGCGCCCGTCCTCTCCCAACTCGACGCGGGCAAACGAAGTCTCAGCCCCGGTACCGAAGTCTTTTTGCACGCAGCCAAAGCCGACGCCATAGCGTTTGCCCGGGTGCTGACTCTCAAACTCTGCCTTACGCTGGGCACGTTGCAGCCACATTTCATGCTTCGCCGCCTTCTCCAGCACCTCATCGGCACGAATAGCCCCGGCCGGAATAGCGCCCTGCGTGTTTTTCATGCCGGATTTCAGTACGTTGCGCAAACGGAATTCAATC
>NZ_VXKH01000195.1 GCF_008693065.1 Corynebacterium tuscaniense
AGCGCGTGGCTAAACCGCAGAAGAAAAGCAACACACCGCGCCGGGTTGGGCGCCCAACCGGCCCGGATGGGCGGGCCTTGCCGGCACCTTCACGATTGAGTTCCTTAGGCGCGATTTTGGATGTGGAGTTCCAGAAGCGCGGCTGGGATCGTGACCTAGCCCAAGGGTGGGTGCATGCGCATTGGGATGAGTTGGTGGGCGAGAAAATCGCCGCGCATACGCATATCGAGATGATTAAGGAAACGACTGTTTTTATTTCCTGTGATTCCACCGCGTGGGCGACCAACCTGCGGATGATGCAGCGGCAGATTCTTTCCACCATCGCTTCCAAGGTGGGGCCCAATATTATTACTGAGCTAAAAATTTTTGGGCCGCGCCCGCCGAGTTGGCGCAAAGGTCCGCTGCATGTGAAAGGCCGTGGGCCGCGGGATACCTATGGTTAATCTCTGGGCAATCTCGGGCCGGGGGAACTTTCACCTTCGTCTGCCGTGGGCCTGTGCCAGACCTTAAGCTGGTGTGCCCAACCGGGGTGCGGCGGGTCTCGGGGGAAGCAAAAATTTTGGGGCTTGC
>NZ_VXKH01000196.1 GCF_008693065.1 Corynebacterium tuscaniense
GCGCCACGCCGATCTTGGGCTACGGCTTACGCACACGCTGAGCGAGCTTGCCACAGACGCGTCCCCGCTCATGCAAGGCGCCGCCACCGCATTGTTGTACCGCCTTGACGCGCAACCAGAAGGTCTGCCCACCCTTGCCGCGCGCATCCGCGCCGCCGCAGGCCCCACCGCACGCAGAGAACTGTCCCGCTGGTTGACAGGTTTTGTCAGTTCCAGCCCTGAATTGCTTATCGACGTCTCCTCCCTCCTCACCGACCTCCGCCACGGCACCGAAGACCTCGAAGAAGCCCTATTCATCGCGCGTTTACCCGCACTGCGTGCCGGCTTTGATCCGTTGTCTGCTGCGGAGCGGGAACGTTTGTCGGTTGCCGTGGGCGCTGACCGGGTGCTGCCCACTGACGTACCGGTTGAGGAACTTGGCCGGTGGGCGGAAGAAGACCGCTCCGCATGGGAGCGCCTCCAGCGGCTAGGACTCACCTCGATGGCACTGAGCCCGACACAACGGTGGGCCTTGGTGCTCGGCCGGCGCCGCCACGAGCTCACCGAACCCACGCAGCGCCGCCTGGCAC
>NZ_VXKH01000197.1 GCF_008693065.1 Corynebacterium tuscaniense
CCTCGTCACGGAAACCGTTCTCCGGCGTCAGGCCATTTTTGCCGAACTCCAGCGCAATCCAACGCCCGGTGCCTTTCAGCGGTGTACCACTGGCATCACCGTCAAACTGCGCCACATACAGCGTGCCTTCGTCCAACAGGCTGCGATTGTTGGCCGGATTAGCCACGTCCACCACGCCTTTGGAAACGTACTTGTAGATGTGCTCACCGCGCTCATCGTCACCCATGTAAACCACCAGGCGACCGTCCTTGGCAACGGTCACGGCGGCATTTTCATGTTTGAAGCGGCCCAGTGCCGTATGTTTAATTGGCGTCGAGGTAGGATTCATCGGGTCGATTTCGACGATCCAGCCATGACGGTTGAACTCATTCGGATTCTTCGCCACGTCAAAACGTTCATCGTAATCCGGCCAGTTGCGTTCCGGTTCGCTGACTTTCAGCGTGTAGCGTTTTTGGTCCGCCGTGGTCTTATAGTCAGCCTGATGAGTGCCGAAATAGGTATCATAATTCTCTTCGCAGGTCAGGTAAGTGCCCCAGGGAGTTTTACCGTTGGCGCAGTTGCCGAAGGT
>NZ_VXKH01000198.1 GCF_008693065.1 Corynebacterium tuscaniense
TTCATTCAGCGCATCTTGGACGACGTCGACAAGGATTACCGCGTTGACCGCTCCCGCGTTTATGCGATGGGAATGTCCAATGGCGGCGGCTTTACCTCTGTTCTGGGCTGCCACGCGCAGGAGACCTTCGCTGCTGTGGCAACAGTCTCCGGCGCTTTCTACAATCCAGTCGAGCAGAACTGCGTTGACGCCCCGATGCACACCCTCATCATGCACGGAGTGAATGACCGCATAATGCAGTACGAGGGCGGCACCCGTCACGAGGCCGGCTACCTACCGGTTCGTGAGGTTCTCGGCGGTTACCTCAAACGCAACCGTTGTGACATGACTTTCCAGGCTGAGCAGAACGGCCCAATGGCTGAGCGCCTGCGCTTTAACAACTGCCTGAAGAACGTTGAGCTCCTCAAGGTCAAGGGCGACCACACCTGGTGGTACGAGCCGGACACTTCTAACGAGGTGTGGAACTTCCTTTCGGATAAGCGCAAGTAACTAAAGGATCTGCTGGGTTTGGCCTAGTTCCTGTGACTGATTGCGCTTTGGCTTGCGGAAGAACTGGGCCCAAATAAA
>NZ_VXKH01000199.1 GCF_008693065.1 Corynebacterium tuscaniense
GTAGCCGTAGTTCATCAGGCGTTGGTAACGACGGTTGCGCAACTCTTCGTTGTTCAGACCGTCGAGATCTTTCAGGTCAGCCAACAGCTGTGCTTTCAGCGAGGCTGCCATCGCCGGCACGTCACGGTGAGCAGAGCCCAAAGGCTCCGGGATCACCGAGTCGATCAGCTTCAGTTCTTTCAGACGCGGTGCGGTAATGCCCATCGCTTCTGCAGCCAGAGGAGCCTTGTCGGCACTCTTCCACAGGATGGAGGCACAGCCTTCCGGTGAGATCACCGAGTAGGTGCTGTACTGCAGCATATTCACTTTGTCGCCAACGCCGATAGCCAATGCACCGCCAGAACCGCCTTCGCCGATCACGGTGCATATCACCGGGATATTCAGACGAGACATTTCACGCAGGTTATGGGCTATCGCTTCTGACTGACCGCGTTCTTCCGCGCCCACACCAGGGTATGCCCCTGGAGTGTCGATGAAAGTGATCAACGGCAGTTTGAAGCGAGCAGCCATTTCCATCAGGCGCAGCGCTTTGCGGTAGCCTTCCGGTGCCGGCATGCCGAAGTTACG
>NZ_VXKH01000200.1 GCF_008693065.1 Corynebacterium tuscaniense
AATCTTGTATACGCGCTTGTTCTTCACCGCCGACATTTCTGCGAAGAAGGGGTCGCCGTACATGTCCTCCGGGGTGGCGGGGGTGAAGTTCCCGATGAACACCACCTCCGGATCCCACGCGAGCAGCTCTTCGCGGGAGACCTTCACCGAGGAACCGGGCCCGGCCTTGGTTCCAACGTTGTCGGCGCCGCAGAGGGTGAGCCAAAAGTCCATGTACGACTCGGTTCCGGAGACCTGCATTTCGTCGTAGTTGAACAGGTTGACGGCGCGGGGACGGCGGTGCGCGGTCCCCACCGCCTTCTCCACTGCGGCGCGGTCGCGGTGCATGTCGGCCAGGATTTTCTCTCCCCGTTCCGGCTTTCCGACGAGTTCGGTGAACATCTCCACCCAGTACTCGAGGTCCTCCTGGGTGCCGTAGATGATGAGCAGAAGCTCGAGACCGGCTTGCTCGATAGGGGTGATGATCTCGTCGCCCATATGGGCCCACTGAATGACGACGTCCGGGTTCTGGGCGGCGATGGTTTCGATGTTCGGCACGAAATCGTTGCCTGCGGCGGCGATGGGA
>NZ_VXKH01000201.1 GCF_008693065.1 Corynebacterium tuscaniense
AAGTTCGGCTTCAGCCAACTCTGGACGGCCATTTTCTTCATAGACCTCGGCGGACTCGCGGCGCTTTTTAATTTCGCGCGCAATGACCTTGAGGATATCGGCGTCCTCCAGCTCATGCCGGGAGCCATTGGTCTCCTCGGCCTGGATGGCGGCCAGCAAGGCGCGGATGGCGCTGGTGCGCTGCTTCTCCTTCGCCTTCATTGCGGTTTTCAGATCTGCACGGATGGTTTGTTTTAGCTCGCTCATGCCTATCAATGTACGCCAGGTAGTGTGGTAGCCGTGAAACTTTTACGTATTCTTGGCGGCCTCACCGCTGCCGGCCTGGGCGCCGCAGCATGGGGCTATAGCGAACTGACCAAATTCGAGCTCAAGGAATATACGCTCCCCCTCCTGCCCAAGGGCACGCTGCGCGGCAAGCCGGAATTTCGGCTGCTGCATCTGTCAGATCTGCATATGATCCCCGGCCAGGAAACCAAGATTGCCTGGGTTTCTGCCCTCGACGCCCTGGAGCCGGACCTCGTGGTCAACACCGGCGATAATCTCTCCGATCAACAGGCCGTTCC
>NZ_VXKH01000202.1 GCF_008693065.1 Corynebacterium tuscaniense
TCCAGATTCAGCGGCACGTTCGGAATAAACAATCCCGGCATGCTCGTAGGCAGCTCACCTTGGTCGGCCACGTCCGGGACCTTCCACCCGAAAGCAATAGCCAACACCGTGACCACCAGGATGGTCACCAAAGGCGCAGGGATCACCGTGGTCAGCCGCGGCAGCACCAGCATGATCACCAGCCCCATTGCCACCAGCACGTATACCATCCACGGCACATGCTTAAGATGCGGCAGCTGCGCGGTAAACATCATGATGCCCAAAGCGTTGACGAATCCGGTCATCACCGAGCGCGGGATGAAACGCATAAGCTTGGCGACGCCCAGCATCGCCAAGATGATCTGCAAGATGCCGGCCAGCATGATGGTGGCCACCACATAGTCAAGGCCGTGACTGTGCGACAACGGCGCAATAACCAAGGCCACCGCGCCCGCCGCCGCAGAAACCATCGCGGGGCGTCCGCCGGTGAACGCGATGGAGATTGCCATGATCACCGAGGCAAACAAACCCACGCGCGGATCGAGCCCCGCCAAGATGGAAAACCTGAGAAA
>NZ_VXKH01000203.1 GCF_008693065.1 Corynebacterium tuscaniense
TCTCAACCGAACCACCAGTAACCGTCGACGTACCCGTATAGGTCACGCCCTCACCCGGCTCAAAGACACCATCGCCATCAGCGTCAGTGATCTTCACAACCGTGCTGATATCACCGGTGAAGTAATCAACCTTGTCGCCAGTGGAGTTATCCGGATCAACAGTGTTCTCGTTGCCCGGCTTCTCACCATCACCATCAGGATCAGTGGTACCCGGCTTATAACCGTCACCACCAATCACACCGTCGCCACCTTCAGGCTTCTCAGCAGCAACCGTGCCCTCAATGACAGTCTCAACGACATCATTTTCAGCCAACGGCTTATTAAAGGTGACAGTCACCTTGCCGTCAACAACCTCAGCGGTGTAATCCTCCTGCGGAACCGGCTGACCATTCTTGGTCACAGTCGGAACTGCACCCTCATTAAACGGCGCATCCGGATCCTGGTTAATCACGATGACCGGCTTCTCAACCGAACCACCAGTAACCGTCGACGTACCCGTATAGGTCACGCCCTCACCCGGCTCAAAGACACCATCGCCATCAGCGT
>NZ_VXKH01000204.1 GCF_008693065.1 Corynebacterium tuscaniense
CTTGCGCCGTGTCCGGCCGCTGCGCATCGCGCTGGCAACAACCTTTTTCATCTCACCTTTAGCCTGGAAGTACAGCTCTTGGTAGATCGTTTCATGACTCACGTGCATAGTGTCATCGCCGGGGAAATCTTTCCGCAAGCGGCCCGCTATCTGCTCAGGAGAATACTCCTTGCGCAGCCACGCCCACACCACTTCCTGCAACTGCGGATTTGTCGGAATCTTGCGTGGTTTCGGCCTAAACCTGCGGAAAACGGATTGACGGTGTGCCTCAAACGGCCGGTAAATCCCATCATCACCACTGTTGCGGGCAATCTCGCGCGAAATCGTCGACGCACTACGCCCCAACTCACGCGCAATTGCACGGATAGACATGTTCTGATTAACCCGGTCCGCGATCATCTCTCGGTCCTCAACCGACAGATACCGCCCATCAATGACCTTCTCCACTGCGGCCTGCGGCATTACCTGCACAGGCACACTGACCCGACCGTCAACATAACCAAGGACCTGCATAAGCCGTTTATAACGGTGCGCATCCTCACCA
>NZ_VXKH01000205.1 GCF_008693065.1 Corynebacterium tuscaniense
CCAAGCAGACCTGAATGATAATGACGAGGAGGAGCCCGGCGCCGTCGAGAAGCATGAAGGCCGGAATGATGGTCACGCCCATAAACGCGGCCGCGCACAGCATCGTCGTGCGGCGACCAAGACGATCCGAAAGCATGCCGGTGAGCAGGGCAAAGCCCACATAGAATGCGGACGCCACCGAGGACGCGATAAACGCCGGCGTCGCGGCCATGCCCAGCTCCTCCGAAAGGTAGGTGGGCAGGTAGGTCAAAATGACGTAGAAGCCAATGGCGTTGAGCACCGCGCCCGCAAAGGCAATGGCCAGGGCCTTGGGGTACTTCAGAACCTCGCGCAGCGGAGACTCCTCTGGCTCATCCTGGTCCTCAAAGTGAGAGGACTCCTCCGTGTTGCGGCGAATCCACAGGCCGTATAGACCCAAAGGCAGCGCAATCAGGAATGGCACACGCCAACCCCAGGAATCCAGGGCGGCATCATCAAGGACTCCAGTCAGCAGCGCCGCAATGAGCGAGCCCAAGAGCAAGCCCGAGGCCGTCGCGGA
>NZ_VXKH01000206.1 GCF_008693065.1 Corynebacterium tuscaniense
GTGCATATCTCGCTGGGACAAGAGACCGGCATTGGTGCCTCGGCCAGCGGCTATCAGTCGAAAGGTGCCAGCGACGGTAACAGCACCGAGTACGTTAACACGCGGGTGAATGCGCGGGATGAACTGAGCCTGAGCAGCGGGCGCGATACGGTGCTGTCCGGCGCTCAGGCGTTGGGTGACAAGATTAAGGTGGATGCCGGTCGTGACCTGTCCATCAGCAGCCTGCAGGATACCGACGATTACCACAGCTGGCAGAAGGACAGCAGCGCGGGAGCCAGCTTTACCTTCGGTTCGATGACGGGGTCGGCATCGCTGAGCATGAGCCAGACCAAAATCGACAGCGAATACGCCAGCGTGGGAGAGCAAAGCGGGCTGTTCGCGGGTGATAAAGGGTTTGATATTAACGTCGGCAAACACACTCAGCTTAATGGCGGGGTGATTGCCTCGACGGCGGACAGCATCAAAAACCAGTTGTCGACCGGTACGCTGGGCTGGGACGCCATCGATAACAAGGCGGAATACAAGGCCGGCAGCAG
>NZ_VXKH01000207.1 GCF_008693065.1 Corynebacterium tuscaniense
TCAACAGTCTGCTTGCCGTCATTGATATCCGTGTGCTCAGCAATCTTATTCTCATCGCCAGACTCGGAATCCTTACCAGACTTATCCACCGCAGTAGAAGTCAAGTACTCAAAGGCAACACCCTGGTCTACAGAACCAGCCTCAACACCCTCGTTAACAGTGATCTTGACATCAACATCACCCTCAGAGGACTTCGGAGTGAACTTCACCGGCTCCTTGGACTCACCAATAACAGACTCATCAGTCTTGTTACGCAGCTCAGCATTCAGAATGTATTCCTTATTCGGAACCAGACCCTCATAGTGAACATGGTCAGTAACAACCGTGCCAGCCTTCAGAGCCTCATGCTCACCAAGCTGATCAACCGTCGTGCTGATCTTAGGCTTCAACTCCTCATGAGAGTCAACAGTCTGCTTGCCGTCATTGATATCCGTGTGCTCAGCAATCTTATTCTCATCGCCAGACTCGGAATCCTTACCAGACTTATCCACCGCAGTAGAAGTCAAGTACTCAAAGGCAACACCCTGGT
>NZ_VXKH01000208.1 GCF_008693065.1 Corynebacterium tuscaniense
CGCCGCACAGCGACGCGGCGATGTCGAGGCGGCGCCGCATGCCACCCGAATAGGCCGACGCCAGCGTCGAGGCACTGTCTGCGAGCGAGAATTGCGCGAGCAGTTCCGTCGCGCGGGCGGCCGCGGCGGCGCGGTCGAGTCCGCGCAGCCGCCCGAAGAACTCCAGGTTCTCCCGGCCGGTGAGGTTCTCGTCGATCGCCGCGAATTGGCCGGTGGTGGCAATGTCAGCGCGCACGCCCGCCGGGTCCTCTTTCACGTCGCGCGAGAAGATGCTCACCTCGCCGGAGTCGGCGGTGATGAGCGTCGACAGGATTCGGATGAGGGTGGTCTTGCCTGCACCGTTGTGGCCGAGGAACGACACGATCGCCCCGGTGGGCACGGTGAAACTCACGCCGTCGAGCACATGCTTGCGCATCCGGGCACCGCGCTTTCCCTTGCGCCCGCCGTCCGGCGGGGCACCTGCCCCGCCTTCGGGCGGGGTGCCCGCTTTGCCCGCAATCGGGTAGCTCTTCGTGAGGTCGCGG
>NZ_VXKH01000209.1 GCF_008693065.1 Corynebacterium tuscaniense
GACGGCCTCGCCTCCCGTGCCGCGGGAGACCCGGGTGGGCACTGCGCGGCTGACGACGCGGATGCCCCCGTCGGCGAACACCTCCTGGAGCGCCTTCGACACCTCCGGCTCCTCCTTCGAGGCGAGCCGGGACCGCACGAGCAGCGTGACCTGCGAGCCGAGGCGGGCGAACAGCTGCGCCTGCTCCAGGGCGACGTAGCCGCCGCCGAGCACCAGCAGCGACTCGGGGACCTCCGTCAGCTCCATCGCCGTGGTCGAGGTCAGGTATCCGGTCTCCTTCAGGCCGTCGATCGGCGGTGCCCACGGGCGAGAACCAGTCGCGACCAGGTAGTGGTGGGCCTCGATGGTCTCGACGCTTCCGTCGGATCCGGCAACATCGAGAACCGGCGCATCAGGGGTGCCCACGAACGAGGCGTCGCCGCGGAGGACCTGCCAGCCGTAGGAGTCGGCGACGTCGGCGTACTTCTCGCCGCGCAGCGACTCCACCAACGCTTGCTTCCCAGCGATCAGCGCGGGCATGTC
>NZ_VXKH01000210.1 GCF_008693065.1 Corynebacterium tuscaniense
AGGTAGGCCTTTGAGCCCGTCACAGCAGACAATGAAGACGTCTTTGACCCCACGATTCGACAGGTTAGAGCACACCTGCGCCCAAAAGGATGCTCCTTCCTCTTTGGCGATCCATAGTCCCAGGATGTGTTTAATTCCTTCGATGTCCACGCCGATGGCCATATAGGCGCTCTTGTTGACTACGCGTCCACCGTCACGGACTTTGATGCGCAATGCGTCGAGGAAGATGACGGGGTAGAACTCGTCGAGCTGGCGGTTTTGCCACACCAGTACCTCATCAAGGATGGCGTCAGTGACGCCTGAAATCGTCTCATGGGAGATATCCACCCGCATGGCGGTGGCCATATGGTGCTGAATATCTCGCACAGTCATTCCACCGGCGTACAAGCTGACAATCATGTCATCAACATCAGTCAAACGCCTAGAGCCTTTGGGAACCATGGTGGGAAGAAACGTCCCAGCCCTATCTCGTGGGATGTCTACGGTAACCGGCCCGTAATTGGAATCAACCGTCTTCGGGT
>NZ_VXKH01000211.1 GCF_008693065.1 Corynebacterium tuscaniense
ATCTGGAGGTACTGGCCGGGGGGAAGAGTTAGCCGGGACACCGGTGAAAGACCCCCACACGCGGAATGGGGCCGGTGGTGATTGTAATCGTGCAGCCACCGGCCCATTGTCACTGATGACCCGGGCGGCGACCTCGGAGATGGGATCGCCGTCGTCGACGACGAGGCGGGCTACTTGAAGTCGGTGTCGGGGCGTGAGCGCTGCGTTAGGGTGAGCCACAGAAGACCTCCTGTGTGGCTGGGTTGGATTAAGGCACTTCCCATTCCACATTGGAGGTCTTCGTCATGTGGTCGGATCGCATAGATTCGACCAACGTCTCCGGCCAGTACACCTAGCGGCATGATGACCGAATCCAGCCGAAGCGCTACATGCCGCTTATTGCACCAGGACACACAGCCTATGAACTCATACCCTCCAGCCTGGCGAACGTCATTTCCAACGAAGGAATACTTGCGCAGAAAAAACCAGAAATAGCGAGAGGAGCGCTAGAGCCCCGATGTGATTATCACCTGCAGCAATAT
>NZ_VXKH01000212.1 GCF_008693065.1 Corynebacterium tuscaniense
TTGGACATGGAGTCCGGTGTCTTTTTGGACACGGAATCCATGGTGTTCTTGGACATTTCTAGCGGCTTATGGTTGTAGCCTGCGTTTCGGCCGGGGCTTGGATAGTTTCGGGTTCATCTGGGGTGGTTGGCGGTGTTTCATTCCTTCGACAAGGTTGATGTTGACCTGACCACCTGGTGGCCTGTGGCTCAACGTGATCGGCAGCGGCACGCTGAAGAGGAATTCACCGTCATGGGCCGTGTAGAACTCCGCAATGTTATCGACTGTGACCGTGGAGTAGAGCCTGCGATTTTTAAACCTCAGACCAATGTAGAGACCGAAGCCGCACACGCGTACAACGCCATCTTTGCTCACACAGAGTTGGTCTGGGATGCCCCAATAGTTTGTTGAATTTGTCGTAGGCATCGTTAACGTAGGGGTATCGGTGGGAGGTATGCCTTGCTGAGCTGCCATGTCATCGGTGTTGGCCTCGTGTGAAGTTGCCGCTTCCGCGGGGCCGTTTAGCATGTCGGATACAGCT
>NZ_VXKH01000213.1 GCF_008693065.1 Corynebacterium tuscaniense
CATCATCGTTGGTGCGGTTGTGATAGCGACACAGCATCGCCAGGTTATCCATATTGGTGTGCCCGCCTTTCGACCAGGCACGGATGTGGTGGACTTGACAGTTATCGGCAGCATGCCGGCACTCCGGCACCGGGCAGGTTGGCATGGTGGCCCGTGCCAGGTCGCGTTGCTTACGGTTCGCCAGCCGTTGCGTGTCATACAGGTTCACCGCACCTTCCTGCGGGTGGAATAACGCCACCTCCAGTTGCTCCCCGTGATGCTGCGTCAGGTAGTCCGCACCGGTGATCGTCGTGCCATCGGTTAACCCCAGGATGGTGTCGTCCCCGTCACCGCTGATGATGGTGATGTAGTCCGGCAGCGGGACCAGGATCAGCGGGCGGGGCACAGCAGGTGCAACAGAAGCCGGGGTTGTGGCTTCGTTGTCCTCAGAAGGGCGCAGGCCGAGCATCGTCATGAATGTTTCGTACATCTGTGGGCCAGCAGGACCATCCCCGAGGCCCTGGCGTGAGGCGAACTCGA
>NZ_VXKH01000214.1 GCF_008693065.1 Corynebacterium tuscaniense
CCCTTTCCCAGGCATCCTCATCACTAATTTCAAATACCCGCCGAACGACGGCAAGATTATGGATCACCTCCCCAGTATTCCAATTCAAGGAATCAATGAGGAATCCAACACCCTTAATGTTTTTCGACTCCTCGAGGAGGCGCCGGACAACTGCACAACGATCGATCGCCCAAACTTGAACATAATAAGCATCGATCACATTCTCTTTGGTGAATTGAGAAACCGATTGGGGATCTCCATACCGAAGAGTGCCGAACACATTCCGCGCCCACCTCACTTCCCCCGACGTAATATCTCGAAGAGCTTCAACCCCAAACGTGCGCGCCGCAACACGGTCCGCGCGCTTCGCCAAACCATAACTCCATACGGAGTAAACGATTGCGACCATTCCGACAATTGTCGCAACATCGGCGAAGACCTCGATGACCTTCGTCATCCCACCCTCCAACCTGCACACAGGAATCTCGACTTTACTTCTTAAAGAAGACAGTCCAACGGTCGTCATGTCAAGAGGCTCA
>NZ_VXKH01000215.1 GCF_008693065.1 Corynebacterium tuscaniense
GTGCTTGATCTGCTTCTTTAGCTTGGGAGGATCGCTGAGCTGATGGGTCTCTCCATCCACTCGCACGCGGGAATAACCCTGCGCCGAAAGATCCTGAAAAAGATCCACAAACTCGCCCTTGCGCTTACGCACTACCGGTGCAAGCACCTGGAACTTCAGCTTTTCTTCCAAATCTAGCACCGCATCCACGATCTGCTGCGGCGTTTGGCGCTCAATCACCGCATCGCACTTTGGGCAGTGCGGCGTTCCGGCGCGCGAAAAGAGCAAGCGCAGGTAGTCGTAGATCTCCGTGATCGTGCCCACCGTGGAGCGTGGATTATGGTTGGTGGATTTTTGATCAATGGACACCGCGGGTGACAGGCCATCAATAAATTCCACGTTGGGCTTATCCATCTGCCCTAAAAACATGCGGGCATAAGAACTCAAGGATTCCACGTAGCGGCGCTGGCCTTCAGCGAAGATGGTGTCAAAGGCCAGCGAAGATTTACCGGAGCCGGATAGGCCGGTAAAAACAACC
>NZ_VXKH01000216.1 GCF_008693065.1 Corynebacterium tuscaniense
TGGATAAGCCTGCCCCGGAACCGGCGGTGGGGTTTGGGCGCTCACGTAAAAAGAGGCGCCCTATCATCATCACGGCTAGAGAAGAAGACGCAGCAGCTATCGAGTTCGCCTCACGCCAGGGCCTCGGGGATGGCCCTGCCGGCCCCCAGATGTACGAGAACTTAATGACCATCCTGGGTCTTCGCCCTGATGCTCAAGGTGAAGGGGATCCCGCCCCAGCTCGAGTTGCTCCGGCTGTTCCCCGCCCACTGGTCCTCATCCCACTAGACGACCACATCACCATTGTGGGCGGTGACGGGGATGACACCATCTTGGGGTTGACTGATGGCACCACGATCACAGGTGCGGAGTATTTGGCCCAGAATTATGGGGATGAGTTGGAAGTGGCAGTGTTCCACCCGCAGGCAGGTGCGGTCAACCTGTATGACACTCAACGCTTCGCGAACCGGAAACAGCGCGACTTAGCACGGGCAACACTGCCGATCTGCCCGGTACCGGGGTGCCGGCATGCGGCTG
>NZ_VXKH01000217.1 GCF_008693065.1 Corynebacterium tuscaniense
CGGTGTTCGATACCGTGAGCAACACATCCACAGGCCTATCTATCATTCTGATTTGGCCGCAAAGACGGGCAGCCAATTGGCGCTCGCACTGCATCGGCCGTAGTTTCGCTCCCTTGATCCGGAAGGGATGCGTTCCTTGCGACGTCCATGACGATCGCCTGAGCCAGAAAGTCCGCGCATGTCCTCTCCCTTTAACGCAGGCCCGTCCCCATACGGCAATGCTCACCCGATTCCCGTGAACAAGCCCCGCAGCAAAACCCCGTTGATCCTCGGCATCATCCTCGCCGTCGTTGGCGTTGTCGTCGCTTTTACGCTCGGGTTCTTCACCGGCGCCTCGTCGGTTACCGCAACCACGGGCATCGATGCCGACGGTGAAGCCGAAACGGCATCGATCTTCGATGTGGATGAAGGTCCGGATTCGCCGTCCATGAGTTCCGTAAATGTCGCCGGCGGCAAGGGGGATGCCGTTGATTCCGATGGAATCCGCTTGACCGTCACGAACATCGAGGAGGGCC
>NZ_VXKH01000218.1 GCF_008693065.1 Corynebacterium tuscaniense
CTAGGAGTTCGTCGGGGTCGAGGGGCTCGTCCTCCTCGTCGTTTTCTTCCTCGGGTGTGTAGGTGGGGGCGCTATCCCATTCAGCACCCAGTACTTCTAGCGTTTCGATGGTGGGTTCATGGCGCCGGTTCCACCACTGCGCGGCTAGTAGGGTGTTGATGCCTAGGCTGAAGCCGAGGGCGAACAGTATGTGCTTCATGCTGCCTCCTGGTGGTTCTTTGGGGTGGTTCCTTGCCATACTCGTTGTAGGCCACTGTGGCGGGACTTTTGGCGGCTGTTTCTAACCCCAACCATTTTGATTAGCCCGCGGCCGGCCCACACGCTAAATAGGCTTCCCCAGGCGTTGGGGTGGTGGGGTGTGATGTGGTCGGGTATGAGGGCTCGCACATCGTCGTTGGTGAAGGGGCGCCCGGTGTTGGCTAGGGTGGCTATTGCCCGGTCGGCGTGTGGTGTCCACTCCCCCGTGGGTGTGGTGGCCTTGTAGTAGGGGGCCTGGATGAGCTCTAACTGTTCC
>NZ_VXKH01000219.1 GCF_008693065.1 Corynebacterium tuscaniense
TGGCTGTGGTGGTGATTTCCTCGCCAGGCTCGCAGATGCCCTCGACGGGCGCCCAGGTCTCATTGTCGGCGCGTTGCACCAGCAGCACCGATGGGACTTCCCATAGCGCCGCGTTCATGGGAACATCGCGGACAATAACTGCGGTGCACGCCGGCAGGAATAGCTGCTGGTGGCCCACCTTCTCACGGAGGTTGAGGATGTATTCAGGGGTTGCCATGCCTACTACCCTAGCCGCTAGCTTTGTCCGCTTTTGGCCGCGCCCGCGCTAGGCCGCCTGCGCTATTTCAGAGCCCAAAATCTCCGGGATGAGCGCTACGATATCGGCTGCAGGGGTAAAGGAAAGCTCCATGTCCGACGCTTCGGCGCACTGACCTTTTAGCTCCTGCGTGGTGCCAGAGACTACGCCGACGATTGCGGGTCCTCCTGGCAGTTGGGCGTACATCGGCCCGCCGGAATCGCCTTGGGTACCGCACAGGCGCGCCCGAGCGGCCGTGGTTTCCATGCGGATCTCG
>NZ_VXKH01000220.1 GCF_008693065.1 Corynebacterium tuscaniense
CACCCCGACCACCTTCATCCGGCGGGACGGGTTCCCGTAAAAATTAGAGGCCATCACCCCCAGCGCCTCCGAAGAATTGCCCGTCTTCACGTAAACTACCCCCTCTTTCAACTCTCCCGGCACCTCCTCGCAGACAACCGCTACAGCTCCTGCCGCCACGGCCTTCCCGATATACCCGTGTCCATCCGCACTCACTCCCCTTTGGGCAACAAACAAATCTCCCTCTCCGACCTTTCTCGAATCGAAGTGTATCATCTTAACCTCTACATCCGGTCTCCCTTGCACGACCTCGCAGGCAACCCCGTCTAACAGCTCTCTTAAATTCATCTCAACTTATTAATTTTAGCTCCTATCTATTCAGTGATTTAATGATTTCCGATTAGTCGATTCTCTCCAATCAACACTCTTTTTAATCACTTAATCATTCAATCGGCAATCACAGAATCTTTTTCATTCTAAACTCTAAATTCTAAATTCTAAATTATCTCAACTCAATATGCACATAACTCCCC
>NZ_VXKH01000221.1 GCF_008693065.1 Corynebacterium tuscaniense
ACCCAACGACGAGCAATAGTTCCTAAAGGCTTGTGAGGTGTACACGCTGCCGTGATCAGAATGGAAAATTGCCCCTTTAAGGCTTCCGCGGACTTTCCTGGCATGGGACAAAGCTTCGATAACCAGTGATACCCGCATGTGATCGGCGAGTGCATGTCCGACAAGTTTGCGCGAGTAGACGTCGATGACCGTGGCCAGGTACATGTTCTTGCCGCCCTTACACGGCAGGTACGTAATGTCGCCTACATAGACGTGGTTTGGCCTGTCAGCTGTGAATCTGCGGCCTACTAGATCTGGCATGACGCGGTGACCAGGCTTACGCCTGGTAGTGACGCATCGGCGGCGTTTGGTAAAGCCTTTAAGTCCCATGGATTTCATGATTCGTGCGACTTTCTTGTGATTTATCGGGCCAAAGCTCGTATCGGCTTTAAGGCTTGCAGCGATGCGTTTAGCACCATAAAGCCCGTATTCATCATCGAAGATGGTCTTGATTCTTGCACCAATAAGAGCA
>NZ_VXKH01000222.1 GCF_008693065.1 Corynebacterium tuscaniense
ATACCGTGCCGAACAGATAGATTGCCGCGAACAGCAGCGCGGCGAGGACGGCGGCCCAGTGGTGGTCCCGGATGGCGCCGGCAAGCCCCACGCCCAACAGCGTGGCCACCAGCACGTGCAGGCTCACGCGCAGGGTGGCCAAAATGCGGTTGGAGGTCATGCGGGCAACACTAGCGCTGCCACCGGTTGGGCCAACATCAACCGAACGGTCGATTCCTTTTTCAACCCGCAGCCCGATGTTAACCGCGCAGGTCACGGCCACAATCGGAAGCATGTTCGTAGGAATCCGTGAAATTAAGAAAGCGAAGGGGCGCTTCGGGCTCATCGTGGGCACCGTCGCGTTGATCACCCTTCTCGTTGTTGTGTTGACGGGTCTGACCTCGGGTTTGGGCAAGCAGAACACGTCCGCGCTCGAGGCGCTCGACCCGGCCGCGGTGGTCTTCGAGGACCCGCACGACCCGTCGTTCACTACCTCGCGCGTGCAAAGTATGCCCGGCACGGACGCGCTG
>NZ_VXKH01000223.1 GCF_008693065.1 Corynebacterium tuscaniense
ATCGGATCCGCGGATCCATCCGCTGTTTCTGCGTCTCTTTTTCCGTGAGAGCTATCCCTTCACCACGGAGAAAGTCTATCTCTCACAAATTCCGGGACTGGTAAACATGGCGCTGTACGTTTCGCCGATTGTTTCCGGTGAGGTTATCCGTTCCCGTGGCGGCTCCACCTCTGAATTTACGCCGGGATATGTCAAGCCGAAGCATGAAGTGAATCCGCAGATGACCCTGCGTCGCCTGCCGGATGAAGATCCGCAGAATCTGGCGGACCCGGCTTACCGCCGCCGTCGCATCATCATGCAGAACATGCGTGACGAAGAGCTGGCCATTGCTCAGGTCGAAGAGATGCAGGCAGTTTCTGCCGTGCTTAAGGGCAAATACACCATGACCGGTGAAGCCTTCGATCCGGTTGAGGTGGATATGGGCCGCAGTGAGGAGAATAACATCACGCAGTCCGGCGGCACGGAGTGGAGCAAGCGTGACAAGTCCACGTATGACCCGACCGACGAT